>CAMVNW010000005.1 GCA_947168965.1 uncultured Caryophanales bacterium | reverse complement strand
ATGTTGTTGATGAATATGATTATATTACTAGTGTGACTACTACTAGGTGGATATAATTTATCCATCTAGTTTTATTATAAAAATGGAGGTAAATATGGATAATTTAGTTAGAGATTGGGATAAAGTTTTTCCTAAAGATAATAATGTTGTTTGTGAGAAAGTTACTTTTGTTAATCATTTTGGTATTACATTATGTGCTGATATGTATATGCCAGTTAATTATGAGGGCAAGTTGAGCGCTATTGCTGTATGTGGACCATTTGGTGCTGTTAAGGAACAGTCTAGTGGTTTATATGCTCAGGAGTTAGCTCGTCGTGGATTTTTAGCTATTGCTTTTGATCCTTCGTTTACTGGTGAATCAGGTGGTATGCCAAGATATATGAATAGTCCTGATATTAATACTGAGGATTATCAAGCTGCTGTTGACTTTTTATCTATTCAAGATAATGTAGATCCTGATAAAATTGGAATTGTTGGTATTTGTGGTTGGGGTGGAATGGCTATTAATGCTGCATCTATTGATACTAGAATAAAGGCAACTGTTTCTTCTACAATGTATGATATGTCTAGAATTAGTGGGAATGGTTATTTTGATAGTCAAGATAGTGAAGATGAAAGGTATAAGGCTAGGGTTTATATAAATGAACAAAGAACGATCGATTTTAAAAATGGTTTTTATAAGTTAGGTGGTGGAGTTGTTGATCCTTTACCAGATGATGCTCCATTCTTTGTTAGAGATTATTATGATTATTATAAAACGAGTAGGGGATATCATGAAAGAAGTTTAAATTCTAATGGTGGATGGAATGTTACTGCAGGTACTTCTTTATTAAATACTAGATTTTTACATTATTCTAATGAAATAAGAAGTGCTGTTCTTTTGATTCATGGTGATAAGGCTCATTCTTGTTATATGAGTCGTGATGCTTATAATAATATGATTAATGGTAATAAGTATAGTGATAATAAGGAATTATATCTGATTCCAGGTGCTGTTCATACTGATTTGTATGATAAAATGGATATTATTCCTTTTGATAAAATTGAAGATTTTTTTAGAAAATATTTATAGTTTTATCTTTTTTTGATTATGCTTATATGTTATACTTTTTATAGGCATAATAATTGTCATTCAGAAGGAGGATTTAAATGGAATTAAAAGGTTCAAAGACAGAACAAAATTTAATGAAAGCGTTTGCAGGTGAGTCTCAAGCAAGAAATAAATATACATATTTTGCTTCTAAGGCTAAAAAAGACGGATATGAGCAAATTGCTGCTATATTTGAAGAAACTGCTAATAATGAAAAGGAACACGCTAAAATGTGGTATAAGGAACTTCATGGTGGAAGTATTCCTTCAACTATAGATAATTTGAAGGAGGCTGCTGATGGTGAAAACTATGAGTGGACTGATATGTATGAAGAGTTTGCTAAAACTGCAGAAGAAGAAGGATTTAAGGCTTTAGCTTTAAAGTTTAGACAAGTTGCTGCTATTGAAAAACATCATGAGGAAAGATATAGAAAATTATTAAAGAATATTAATGATGAGGTTGTTTTTTCTCGTGATGATGAGAAGATTTGGATTTGTAGAAATTGTGGACATATTGTTATTGGTAAGAAGGCTCCAGGTGTTTGTCCAGTATGTGCTCATCCTCAAAGTTTTTTTGAAATTAAAGCTGAAAACTATTAAAAAAATTCATAGATTTTATTCTATGAATTTTTATATTCCCAATTTCTAACTTCTTCCATATCTATTCCATGTTCTTTTATATATTCTTTGTGTTCTATTAGTTTGTTGTCCATTTCATTTATTATATAAGCTTTGTTTTCATTAGGAAGTTTTTTTACCATTTCTTTTACTATATTAAATCTATCAATTTTATTTTGTACTCTCATATCAAAAGGTGTTGTTATTGTTCCTTCTTCTAAATATCCTAGAACTTTTATGTTTTTGTTTTTTCTTTCAAATAATAGTTGTTTTATTAGACCTGGATATCCATGATTTACAAATATAATTGGTTTATTTTTTGTAAATAATATATCAAAGTCATCGTCTGATAAACCATTTATATTTAATTCTTTTGTTTGTAATTTCATAAGGTTTATAACATTTATAAATCTTATTTTTATATCTTTAATATATTTTTTTATTATAGTTGTTGCTGCTAATGCTTCAAGAGTAGGTGTTGCGCCTGCAGCTGCTATAATTATATCTGGTTCTTCAAATTGATCATTACTAGCAAAGTCCCATATTCCAATTCCTTTTTCAAAATGTTTTTTTGCTTGTTCTAGTGATAACCATTGATTGCTAGGATGTTTTGATGATACTATTACATTTATTTTTTGTCTTTGTTTCATACAGTAATCATATGTTACTAATAGTGTATTTGCATCAGGTGGAAGAAATAGGTTAATTAGTTTTGATTTTTTATTTGCAACGTGATCAAGAAACCCTGGTTCTTGGTGTGTATAACCGTTATGGTCTTGTTGCCATACAGTTGATGATAATATATAGTTTAGTGCAGGAATATCTTTTCTCCATGGTATTTGGCTTGTCATTTTTAACCATTTAGCATGTTGACTTGTCATTGAATCTACAATTCTTACAAATGCTTCATAGCTTGCGAACATACCATGTCTTCCTGTTAATGTATATCCTTCTAACCATCCTTCACATAAGTTTTCATTTAACATTGAGTCCATTACTCTTCCATCTTTTGATAGGAATTCATCGTTTTCTAATTTATCTATATTCCAAGTTCTATTAGTTTCTTCAAATACGCTATTTAATCTATTTGACATTGTTTCGTCTGGGCCAAATATTCTGAAATTGTCTTTGTTTAATTTAAATAAGTCTCTTATGTATTTTCCTAATTCTGTCATGTCTTGTGTTATTGTTTTTCCGTGTTCATTTATTTTTACTTCATATTGTTTTAAATCGGGTAGCTTTAATTCTTTTATTACTCCAGCGTTTGTTATTGGATTTGCACTCATTCTCATGTTTCCAATTGGCGCTAAGTCTTTTAATGGTTTAATAAGTTTTCCAGATTCATCAAATAATTCTTCTGGTTTATAGCTTTTCATCCATTTATATAGTAGATCAATATGTTCTTCTTTTGACATATCTATTGGTACTTGGTGTGCTCTGAATGTTCCTTCTATTTGTTTTTCATCTACTATTTTTGGCCCTGTCCATCCTTTAGGTGTTCTTAATACTATCATTGGCCAAAAGAATTTTTCTTCACTATCTAAGTTTCTTATTTTATATTGAATTTCTTTTATTTCTGCAATTACTTTATCTAGTGTTTTAGCCATTTCTGCATGCATAATCATTGGTTCGTTTCCTTCTACAAAATAAGGTTTCCAGCCTAATCCATGGAAGAAACTTTGAATTTCATCTTTAGATATTCTTGAAAAAATTGTAGGATTACTAATTTTATATCCGTTTAGATGTAATATTGGAAGAACTGCGCCATCTGTTTTTGGATTTAAAAATTTTAGACTATGCCATGATGATGATAGGGTAGCTGTTTCTGCTTCTCCGTCTCCAACAATACATGCTGTTATTAAATCTTTGTTATCAAATACAGTTCCAAATGCATGTGCGAGTGAATAACCTAGTTCTCCGCCTTCATGAATTGATCCTGGTGTTTCTGGTGCTACATGTGATGATATTCCTCCAGGAAAAGAGAATTGTTTAAATAGTTTTTTCATTCCTTCTTTATCTTCACTTATATTAGGGTATACTTCACTATATGTTCCTTCTAAATATGCATTTGATACAAGTGCATTTCCACCATGTCCTGGTCCTGAAATATAAATCATATTTAAGTCATATTTTTTAATGATTCTATTTAAGTGAACGTATATAAAGTTTTGCCCTGGAACTGTTCCCCAATGTCCTACAATTTTATTTTTTATATGTTCTTTTTTTAATGTATTTTCTAATAGAGGATTATCTAATAGATATAGTTGTCCTACTGAAAGGTAATTAGCAGCTCTCCAATATGCATCCATTCTTCTTAAATAATCTATAGTTAACGGTTGTTTTTCTTCTGTATTCATGTTTCCTCCTATTATTCTTTTACTATATATAATTGTATATTATTTTCTAATTTAAATCAACAAATTTTAAAAATTTTCATTTTAATATTGTAGTTTGTTTTAAATTGTGTTATATTATATTTGTTCGTTTTGGACTGTTAGCTCAGTTGGTAGAGCAACTGACTCTTAATCAGTGGGTCTAGGGTTCGAGTCCCTAACAGTCCACCATTTATTTTTTAAAAATTATTAAAAAGGTATTGCATTAATTTCTAAAATAATGTATACTTTGGTAGTAATGTTTTCTGGACTTGTAGCTCAGTTGGTTAGAGCACACGCTTGATAAGCGTGGGGTCGCAGGTTCAAGTCCTGCCAGGTCCACCATTTTGAATTTAAAGAACTAAATGTTCTTTTTTTATTGTAAAAAAAAGGTATATGCTTTATAATGTTTCTCATGAGGTGTTTCTATGGAATTAGTTAATAAAGAGTTTGCTAAATTGGATAAAATTGATTTGATTTGTCTTATGTCTGATGAATCAAATAATGTTGTTAGTGGTTTATTGAATACTATTATTCAATATGAAACAATAAATAATAATTATGTTGGTGAATTTTATATTAATACTAATGGTATATATTTTAATGAGTTAAATAATATACATAAGTTTATGATTTCAAGAAATTCGTTATTAAATGCTTTTATCTATGCAGGATATAATCATGATTTGGAGGAATTATTTAAATTAAATAATTATATATCTAGTAAATATGTTTCTCTTGAGGAATTAGGTAATTTGTCTGATTATGTTTTATGTCATAGTATTGATTTTGATGAATATTGTGATGGTGAAAAAGAAAAGTTGATTTTTGATGAAGTAAGTAATACTTTTATAAAAGATTTTGTTTTTAAAAACAACTCTAATAATAAACTTTTTAAAAAAATTTAAATTTAAACAAATCAAATGATTTGTTTTCTTTTTTTTGTACATTATAGTAATGGTGGTAATATGAAGAAGGTATTCCTTGTTATTATATTGTTTTTTTTATTACATTTTTTAAATGTTAAATCTAATAATTATTTATTAGATGATGAGAGTTATAATATTTATACTTTATCTGTTGAAAATTTAAGTACTAATAATATTATTAATTTTTTTTCAGATATTGATGTTATAAGATTATATCCTAAAGTTAATCCTATTTATAAAAGTATGATAGGTGATATTTCTTATAAGTTAGAAAGTAGTGATTTATTATATGAGGTTAATAAGTTTAAGAGTGAGTATTTATCTTTTATAAAAAAAAATAGTTATTTGGATTATAACTATTTATATACGAATGGTATTAATATAGATAAAATAGATGTTTATATATCAGATAAAGATTTATATGATATTATTAATAGTGGATTATCGGTCCATATTATAAAATAAATTGTTAATTGTTGTATCTAGTGCTTTTGAAAGTTTTAACATTGTTGTTAGTGTTAAATTTTTGAAGTCTTTACATGATTCTATTTGTTTTACATATGAAATACTTAAATCTGCAATTTCAGCTAATTCTTCTTGAGTTAGATTTTTTTCTTTTCTTTTATTTTTTACATTATTGCTAAAAACTTGATATTGTTTTAATAAATCTTTATTTGTTATCATATAAACCTCCGCTAGATATATTTTCTCATAAAAATACAACAAAAACAGTACACTATCAGTGTACTTTATGTTATACTAATTATGGAGGTAGTATGTTTTATGGTTTATAATAAGTTGAAGGATATTAGGTATAAAAATAAAATGACTTCTAAGGATGTTGCTGAAAAAGTTGGAATTAGTAAAGCTTTTTATTGTCAGTTAGAAAATTGTAAAAGAAGGTTATCTTATGAGACTGCTTTAAAAATTGCTTCTGTTTTTAATGTTAAACCTGATTATTTGTTTTATGATGATATGTATAAGGAAATTTATGAAAATGAGAATAAGAATTAATATTCTTGTTTTTATTTTTTTCGTGTGTTAAAATAAATTTATATTGAGGTGATATAATGCTTAAGTTAAGTGTTTTACCGGCTGATACTTATGTTGTTGTTAATAAGACTGTTTTAAACAGCAATGATAGAAGAATTTTAACAATGTTATATCAACCTATTATTGGTAGTGATGCGGTTAATTTATATTTTACTTTGTGTTCTTTTTTAGATAAAAATGAGGTTAAGTCTATTGAGTGGACTCATCATCATTTAATGGTTAATATGGGTTTAAAACTTGAGTCTATAATATCTGCTCGTGAGAAGTTAGAGGGTATTGGTTTATTAAGGTCTTTTGTTAAAAAGGATAATGTTAATAAGTATGTTTATGAATTATATTCTCCAATCGATGGATATCAATTTTTTACTAATCCAATTTTAAGTGTTGCTCTTTATAATAATTTAGGTAAATATGAATATGAAAAGACTTTATCTTATTTTAAAAATCCTAGGGTTATAATGAGTGGATATGAAGATATTACTTGTAAATTTAATGATATTTTTGATAGTAGTGTAAGTAATTTAGATTATAATTATGAAGATTTAAAGAGAGAGAACAAGGTTGGCTTTTTTGTGGAACCTAAGTTTGATTTAGATAGTGTTATTGGTATGATACCTGATGAGATGTTGAATCATAAGAGTATTACTAATGAGACAAGGGATCTTTTATATAAATTATCTTTTATTTATGATTTTAATGAGGATAGTATTCGTTATATAATTAGTAATTCTATTAATGAAAAACATAATATTGATAAGGATTTACTTCGTGAGAATTCGCGTAAGTATTATAGTTTTGAAAATGCAGGAAAGTTACCTAAACTTGTTTACCGTAATCAACCTCTTTATTTAAGGAAACCTGTAGGGGATACTTCTTTAAAAGCTAAGGCAATTTATTATTTTGAGACTACTTCTCCATATGAGTTTTTATATGAGAAAAATAATAATACTGAACCAAGTTTACGTGAACTTAAAATAATTGAAAATCTTATGGTTGATTTTAATATGAATCCTGGTGTAGTTAATGTTTTAATTGATTATGTTTTACGTATTAATAATAATAAGTTGGTTAAATCGTTTATAGATAGTATTGCGTCTCAATGGGTTAGAAATAATGTTGAGACTGTTGAACAGGCTATGAAATTAGCTGAGAAGGAATATAAAAGTAAAAATGTTAAGGAAAGAAAAGTTCAAAATGTTTCTAATGTTCCTGAGTGGTTTAATAAAAATGTAGAAAGTTCCAATGTATCTGATTTAGAGGAAAAGGAATTTTTGGAAAAATTAAAGAAGGTAAGAGGTGAATAATGAAAAGTGTAGTTGATGAAATGAAAACTAATGGTTATGTTGGTAGTGGTGATATTCTAAAGAATTATCAAGAAGCTCTTCGTAATGAATGCTTTTCAGAGTTTGTTTCTAAGCTTAATTTACCTGCTGAAAAGTTGATGAAGTATACTACTGCTTTGGAGGAATGTTCTAATAATTATTATAATTGTAAGAATTGCAAGGGTTTAATTCATTGCCCATTCAAATTAAATGGGTATTCTTATTTACCTCATGTTGTTGATGATAGACTTTTGTTTGAGTATCAACCTTGTAGATATAAGATAAAGGAATTGAAAAGAAATTCTTATCAAGATAATGTTTATCTATTTGATTTACCTATTGAGATTAAGAATGCTTCTATGGATGATATTTATAGTAATGATTCTAATAGATATGATGCGATTTTATGGATTAATAAATTTTTAGGTGATTACAAAAAAGGTAAGGCTTCAAAGGGACTTTATTTATATGGTAATTTTGGTAGTGGTAAAACTTATTTAGTTTCTGCTTTGTTTAATGAGCTTGCGCATGAAGGTGTTAAAAGCGCTATTGTATTTTGGCCAGAGTTTTTAAGAAGTTTAAAGGCATCTTTTTCTAGTGATTTTAATGAAAAGTATGAGTTTGTAAAAAGGGTCCCTTTATTACTTATTGATGATATTGGTGCTGAAAATACTACTGCATGGGGTAGGGATGAGATATTTTGTCCTTTAGTTCAGTATAGGATGCAAGAGCATTTACCTACATTTTTTACTTCTAATTTAGATTTAAAATCTTTAGAGGAACATTTTTCTGTTACAAAGGATAAGGTTGATCATATTAAAGCAAGAAGAATAATTGAGAGAATTAATTATTTGACTGATCAAGTTGAAATGGTTAGTAAAAATTTAAGAGGGTAAGGTTTTATGGGGAGTTTTGTTGAAAGTTTTGTTGAAAAAAGCGATTATAAGTTTAATGTAAATAATGTTGATCGTGTTAAATTAGGCATGTTTTTGGATAATATGATTTTTGAAAATCATGATATTCGTATTTTTAATATTTTAGATAAATCTGATAGATTGTTTAAGTATAAATATTCTAATGGAGTATTGTTGATTGATAAGGTTTTTGATGCATATAAGGATTGTTTAATTAATGATGTTTCATTATCTGATTATTATTCTAGGCTTATTTTTAATATTTTAAAGAAAAATGAATACAGAGAAAATAAAGTTAAATCAGTTTTGTCTGAATTACGTAGTTTAAAATCTAAGGTTAATAATTCTGATGTTTCATTTAGAATTTTAAGTTTAATAGATAATTTGTGTATTTTAAGTAATTCCAATATTTCTGATATTGAAAAAAATAATTATCAAGTCTATTTAATGAGAAATTATGATATTAGTCGTAATTTTTCTAAGTCTATTGAACGAATTGATGATATGAAGTTTTCTTCTGATTGTAGTGTAGTTGATTTTCGTGATAAAAAAATAATTACTATGGATCATAAGTTTAAGGTAGCGTTTGATGATGCGATTTCTATAGAAAAAATGGATAATGGAAACTATTTATTTGGTATTTATATAACTGATGTTTCTTCTTTTGTTGGTATGGAATCTAGTCTTTATGAACATGCTAAACAACGTGGGGAGTCAATTTATGGGGATGATAAGAATAAGTTTTATCTTCCTATGTTTCCTCGTGATTTGACTAAATATTTCTTTTCTTTAAATCAAGGTGAGGATAAGTATAGTATTGCGTATTTATTTGAATTTTCTAGTAATTTTGATTTTGTTTCAAGTAGGTTTTGTAATGCTTTGATAAATGTTAATAAGAATTATACTTTTGATAATCTTAATAAAATAAAGTCTAATGATTCTAATTATGATACTATTTATTTACTTATGAAGTTAACTGATTCTTTGAAGAGTGAATTTAGTAGTGATTATCATCATACTAAAGAAAACATTAAGGCTAATAAGAAAGTTTATAATAATAGTTTAGGAATGAATATTATTTCAACTTCAACTATATTTTTAAATACATATATTGCTGAAATGTTTAATAATAAGTATCCATATATATATCGTGTTAATAATTCTGATGTTTCCACTAGTTTGATTAATGATTGTGATTTAGAAAAAATTATTAAGGGTAGTACGCTTTCTAGTTATTCTGTAAATTGCCAAGGACATCCAGTTAATGGATATAGACCATATGGGCATATTACTAATCCTATTAGGAATTTTGCTAGTTACATGAATCAATATATTTTTAGTAATTTATTTTTGAAAAATATGAGTGAAATGGAGAAACAACAATTTTGTGAAAAAATTATTAGTATTCTTCCTGATATTGTTGATGATTTGAATGATAGATTATATAAGAATCAAGAATTTTTAGATATTTATTCTGAATTGGATGGAAATGGATTGTGCAATTATAAAAAGTTTAAAAAGCATAGAAAACCATTGACAAGATTAAGATAAGTGATATAATTTACTTATAAATGTTGTGATTAGAACATGATTATTAAGTAAAATTTTTTAGAGAGTTATCGGTTGGTGTAAGATAATAAATTTCTTAGTAATTACTATCTATGAACAGAACTCGAAAGATGTTTCCGGTTAATGCCGTTATTCTAATTAAGCTAAATAAAGGATGGTACCGTGTTTATGCACTCCTTGATTTAGCTTTTTTTTATCTTTTTGAGTTATATGAAAGGAGATTTTTATGATTAATATTAAGGAAAATGAAAGTTTAAGTGTTATGAATCATAGTTGTGCACATTTGCTAGCACAGGCTGTTAAGCATTTATATCCTAATGCGATGTTCTGGGTTGGGCCTGTTATTGAAGAGGGATTTTATTATGATATTGATTTAGGTGATAATGTTTTAACTGAGGAAGATTTAGTTAAGATTGAAAAGGAAATGAAAAAGATTTCTAAGGATGGTAAGAGAATTGTAAGACATGAAATAAGTAAAGATGAAGCTTTAGAAATGTTTAAGAATGATCCATATAAAATTGATTTGATTAGTAGAATGGACGAGAATGATACTGTAATTAGTTGCTATAGTCAGGGTGATTTTACTGATTTATGTCGTGGACCTCATGTTGATACTGTTAAGAAGTTAAAATATTTTAAGTTACTTAAGGTTAGTGGTGCTTATTGGAAGGGTGACTCTAATAATAAGATGCTTCAAAGAGTTTATGGTATTTGTTTTGATAATCAAGAAGATTTGGATGCTCATTTGAAAGAATTAGAGGAGGCAAAAGAAAGAGATCACCGTAAGATTGGTAAAGAATTAGGAATCTATATGATGAGTGATTTAGTTGGTAGAGGTTTACCTATGTATTTACCTAATGGTTTTATTTTATGGAATCAATTGGAAAATTATATAAGAAATAAAGAGTTGAAGAGAGGATATTTGCATGTTCAAACTCCACCACTTGGTAATGTAGAACTTTATAAGACTAGTGGTCACTGGGATCATTATCGTGATGATATGTTCCCTAAAATGGAAGTTGAGGGAGAAGAGTTTGTTTTAAGACCTATGAATTGTCCTCATCATATGGTTATTTATGGAAATGATATTCATTCATATCGTGATTTACCTCTTCGTATAGCTGAAATAGCTCGTGACTGTAGATATGAATCTAGTGGTTCTTTAAAGGGTATTGAGAGAGTTAGAACTTTCTGTCAAAATGATTCTCATATATTCTGTACTTTGGAACAAGTTGAGTCTGAATTTAAGGGCGTTGTTGATTTGATTTTAGAGTGTTATAAGGAAATGGGTATTAAAGATTATCGTTTTGAATTATCACTAAGGGACCCTGAAGATAAAGTTAAGTATCATCAAGATGATAAAATGTGGAATGAGGCAGAGAGTAAGTTAAGACAAGTTTTGAATGATTTAGGTATTGATTATGTTGAAAAAATTGGTGAAGCAGCATTCTATGGACCTAAGTTAGATGTTCAAGTTAAACCAGCTGTTGGTAATGAGTTTACTTTGTCAACTTGTCAATTGGATTTCTGTTTACCTGCTAAGTTTGATTTAAAGTATGTTGACGCTGATGGATCTAAAAAGACTCCTGTTGTTATTCATAGAGCGGTATTTGGTTCTCTTGATAGATTTATTGCTTATTATTTAGAGGTAACAAAGGGAAATCTTCCTGTTTGGCTTGCTCCAGTTCAAGCAGTTGTTATGCCTGTTAATAATCAATATCATTTAGATTATTCTAATGAAATTTATCAATTATTATTAGATAATAATATAAGAGTTCAATTGGACTCTAGGGATGAAAAATTATCTTATCGTATGAGAGAGTCTCAAACTAAAAAAATTCCTTATACTATTATTTTAGGTGATAAGGAAAGAGATGAAAACTTAATAAGTTATAGATTGCATGGTTCTAATGAAACAGTGTCTATGAATAAAAATGAGTTTGTTTCATTCTTAGAAAATGAAATTATTAATAAAAAATAATATATAAATAGTCATAAAATATCATTTTTTTGATAAATTTATGACTTTTTTTTACTTTTTTTAATTTTTTTGTTAAAATATTAAGGAATTTTAGGTAGTTTTGTCGTATATTATTTATGTAGGGTTTTTTTACGGTGGTGATTAGGTGGGTAATGATATAAATGAGATAAGAAAAAAAGTTGATATTGTCGAAGTTATTTCTAAATATGTTCCACTGGTTGCTCGTGGAAAAAACTATTTTGGAGTTTGTCCTTTTCACGATGATCATTCTCCTAGTATGAGTGTTTCTAAGGATAAGCAGATTTATAAATGCTTTTCTTGTGGCGCTACTGGTAATGTTTTTAATTTTATAGAGGATTATGAAAATGTTTCTTTTAGGGAAGCTTTAAAAATATTATCTGATATTACAGGTATTAGTATTTCTGGTGTTGATGTTAAATCTTCAAATCATGATACTAATAAGAATTTATATGATATTTACGATGTTAGCAGTAAATTATATATAAATAATTTAAATACTAGTTATGGTATTGGTGCTAAGGAGTATTTACATAATCGTGGAATTAATGATGATTTGATTAAGGAATTTGAGATTGGTTTATCTTTACATGATAAGGATTTATTGACTAGACTTTTAGTGAAAAAAGGCTTTGCTAATAAGGATATGGTTGACAGTGGATTAATTATTAAGAGTGATTATGGTTATTCTGATATTTATTCTAATCGTATTATGTTTCCTTTATATGATGTTAGTGGTAGAATTGTTGGATATAGTGGACGTATTTTTAATGGTGAAAATACTTCTAAATATATTAATACTCGTGAAACCGCAATATTTAAAAAAGGTGAATTGCTTTATAATTATCATAGGGCTAAGGAAAGTTGTCGTAAAAAAAATACTGTTATAATTACTGAAGGTTTTATGGATGTAATTAGATGTTATTCTGTTGGTGTTACGAATGTTGTTGCTGCTATGGGTACCGCTATAACTCGTGAGCATGTTATGTTAATTCGTAAACTTGCTCGTGATGTAATTTTATGTTTTGATGGTGATGAAGCGGGGGCAAAGGCAACTTTATCTTGTATTAATTTATTACTCCAGTATAATATAACGCCTAAGGTTGTTCGACTTCCTGAAAATTTGGATCCTGATGAATACATTATAAAGTATGGTAAGGACAAGTTTATCAATTTACTTGATAATCCAATTAATATAATGGATTTTAAGTTATCATATCTAAAGGGAAATAAGGATTTAACTAGTACTGTTGATATGAGTAATTATGTTAATTCTGTTATTGATGAGTTAAAAAAAATTGATGATGATATACTTCGTGAGATTTCTTTGAAAAAACTTAGTGAGGAATCAAAGTTAGATATTGATTTTTTACGTGATAAGTTGGATTTAAGTGATTCTAAAGAAATTGTACCTGTTGTTAAGGAAAATAATATAATTACAGATAGGTATGATAAAGCTCAGATGTATTTACTATATTATATGCTTAATAATGAAGATGTTGTTTCTATGTATGATCAACAGGTTACTTATATGCCAAATGATAAGTATCGTAAGTTAGCTACTTATATTAGTTGTTTTTATAAGGAAAATGGTTATGTTCAGGTTGCTGATTTAATGACATATTTATCTAATTATGAAGGTATGATAGATATTGTTAGTGAAATTTTGTCGTTAGATTTAAAGGAAGAATATACGAAAAATGAAATAAATGATTATATTTTTGTAATAAAGGATTATAATATAAAGAATGAGATTTCTAGATTACAAATTGAAATAAGAGGTATTACTGATAATGCTAAAAAAATTGAGATTGCTCAAAAAATAGTAGATTTAAAATTAATGGAACAGGAGAGAAGTTATGATTAATGAAATTAAAACGTTTGATGAAAGAAAAGCTGAATTAGTTAAAATAGGTAAGGAAAAAGGGTTTATTACTTATGAGGAGTTAGCTAATGCACTTAAGGGTTTAGATTTAGATGCTGATGCACTTGATGATTTATACAATTTATTTAATGAGAATAATATTGCTATTGTATCTGGTGATGATACTGAAGAAGAGGGTGGCGATAAGTTACTTCTTGATGATAATGATTTAACTAAGGATTTAACAATTAATGACCCAGTTAGAATGTATCTAAAGGAAATTGGTCAAATTAAGTTGCTTACTATGGATGAAGAATTAAAATTAGCTGATAAGATTTTGGAAGGTGATGAGGTTGCTAAGGCAACACTTGCTGAGGCTAATTTACGTCTTGTTGTTAGTATAGCTAAAAGATATGTTGGACGTGGTATGTTATTTCTTGATTTAATTCAAGAAGGTAATATTGGTTTGATGAAGGCAGTTGAAAAATTTGATGTTTCTAAAGGGTATAAATTTTCTACTTATGCTACTTGGTGGATTCGTCAGGCAATAACTCGTGCTATTGCTGATCAAGCTAGAACTATTCGTGTTCCAGTTCATATGGTTGAAACAATTAATAAACTTGCTCGTATTCAAAGACAACTTACTCTTGAACTTAATCGTGAACCAAGTGAACAAGAACTTGCTAAGAAGATGAATATGTCTGTTGAAAAGGTAAGAGATATTTATAAAATTAGTCAAGAGCCTGTTAGTTTGGAAACTCCTATTGGTGAAGAGGATGATTCTCATTTAGGTGATTTTATTAAGGATGAGAGAAATATGAGTCCTGAGGAGTATGCTACTAATGAGATGTTAAAGGATGAAATTTCAGAGGTTTTATTAACTTTAACTGAAAGAGAAGAAAAGGTAATTCGTCTTAGATTTGGTTTGGAAGATGGAAAGAGTAGAACTCTTGAAGAGGTTGGTCAAATGTTTGGTGTAACTCGTGAACGTATTCGTCAAATTGAGGCTAAGGCTTTAAGAAAATTAAGACATCCATCTCGTTCTAGAAAATTAAAGGATTACATGACTGATTAATGGTTTCTAAAAGATTAAAATCAATATCCTCACTAATTAATTATGGTGAGGATATTATTGATATTGGATGTGATCATGGTTTACTTGATATTTATTTAACTTTGGAGTGTGGGTGTCATTGTAGTTGTTGTGATGTTAATTCTAATATTGTTAATAGAGCTATTTCTAATATTAAAAAATATAATTTGTTGGATAGTATTAATGTTTTTGTTGGAAATGGGTTTGATGATTTAGGTTTATCAGATAATCAGGTTATGGTTATGTCTGGAATGGGTACTAGTACTATTTTAAGAATTTTAGAGAAAAATAAAACACATGATATTATTTGTCAGACTAATACTGATTTATATTCTCTTAGAAAAGGTATTTGTGAAATGGGATATTGTATATCATCTGAAGATATTGTTTTTGATAACGGAAGATATTATATTAGTGTTAGATTTTCTATAGGATCAAGTAATTATACTTATGATGAATTGCTATTGGGTCCTTGTCTTATTAAATCTGATTCAAAAATATTTCATGATTATATAAATAATTTGTATAAAAAAATAATTGGTGGTTATAATAAATCTATATTATTTGAATCAAATAATAGTGAGTTGGAATTAATGGTTAATTGTTTAAAGAAGTATATAAAAAGTCAATCTTAGTTTTCTAAAATTGACTCTTTTTATTGAAAAAATGTAGGATTATTAGTTTGTTTTATTGGTTCTTTTTTTGTTTCAATTTTGTTTGTTTTAGTATTTGCGTTTTTCTTTGTTTTATTGGGTGTATCTACTTTGTTAAATTCATTCATAAGTTTAAACATTGTTTTTGCATTATTCATTAGTGGTCCCATTTGTTTTACAACTGGAATGGTTTGATTGACTATGTTTAATGTTTTTTGTGTATTGGATAGTATTGTACTCCAGTTTATTCCATTTTTAAAAATTTTACTTAATAATCCTGTACTTGCTGAATTTTCAATGTATGGCATTGTTCCATATGGAAAGTAATAATTCATAAATATAATCCTTTCTAATATATTATATGAAAAATAAAAAAAATGTTTTATAAATATTTAATTTATGTTATAATTGTTATAGTTTAATGATAAGATAGGTGTGATACTTGTATGAGCAAGAAATTGTTACGCTTTTGTGTTTTAATTTATAAAGGTATAATGTTTTTTGTGAGACTTTTTTTGAAAGTATTTACTATTAATGGTAAAAAGGATTTGAAAAAATTATCTTCAAAAACAAGTAATATAGTTAAAAGAGAAAAGGCAAAGCAAGAGAGAATTGCTAAGGCTGAAGCTTTACGTTTGAAAAAAGAAGAGGCAAGACAATCTTCAATTAATGAAAGAAAAAGATTAATCCAAGAAAAGAAACAGGCTAAGTTAGCTAAGATAGAGGAAAAGAAGAGAAAGAAATTAGAAAAAAAGGCTAAAATTCAAAGAATTAAAAGTTCTAAGAAAAAATTAGCTTCTAATAAACCTACTAAAGAGAAAAAATTAAGTGAAAGACAAAAATTGAAACAGCAAGCTAAACTTGCTAAAATTGAGACAAAAACTAAGGCAAGACTTGCTAAGGAAAAAAGAGAAGAAGAGGTTTTAAAGAAAAGTTTAGAGTCTAATAAGAAAGTTAGAAAAAATAAAAAAATTCAAGATGATAGTATAACTATTAATAAATTAACTTTTGCTGATAAGATAAATAATTTTGTTAAGAATATAAAGGATATTCCTAAAAAAATTGAAAAGTATATTAATGATAAATGGGAAAATACTAGTTTTGCTAGAAATAAAAGAAATAAACTTGATATGAACAGGGAAGCATTACTTGTTGAGTTTAATGGTGGAAAAGAAGCTGAACGTAGTGATGTTAAAATTATGTATGAGTATGTAGTTAAGGATGCTGATGGAAAAATTCTTAAGGGATATGCTGATGGTTTTTCTAAGGTTGAAATACATTCTTATTTACTAAGTGAAGGATATGAAGTTTATAGTATTAGAACAAATAAATGGATTCAAATGCTTCATGGCTCTAGTGGTGCTAATAAAGTTAAAATAAAGACTAAGGATTTAATTTTCTTTATTACTCAATTATCTACTTATTTGAAATCTGGTATTACTTTAATTGAATCTTTAAAAATTTTATCTCGTCAATATAAAAAGAAGAGTTATAAAAAAATATTTAAGATGATTATTTATGATCTATCTATGGGTGAAAACTTAAGTACTGCCATGGAAAACAGAGGAGTTGCTTTTCCAAATTTATTAATTACTATGGTAAAGTCTTCTGAAATGACTGGTGAATTACCTGAAGTTTTAGATGATATGTCTGATTATTATACTGAAACTGAAAAGACTAGAAAGCAAATGATTACAGCGATGATGTATCCTTCTATTGTATTTATTTTTGCTATTGGAGTTTTAACATTTATTATGTTATATGTTATTCCTAAATTTGTAGATATTTACGATTCTATGGATGGTGTTGAAATTCCTAAAATAACAAAATTTATTATGAATACTAGTTATTTCTTAAAGAAAAATATTATTTATATTGGTATTGGTGTTGTAATATTCCTTCTTTTATTTAGATTTTTATATAAGAAGAATAGGGCATTTAGGACTATTATTCAATGGTCTTTGATGCATATTCCTGTTGTTAATAATATTATAATCTTTAAGGAAGTTACTATGTTTACTAAAACTTTTTCATCTTTGTTAGCACATAATGTTTATATTACTGATAGTATGGAAATTTTGAGTCGTGTTACTCAAAATGAAATATATAAGAGTTTGATTTTTAATACTGTTACCAATCTAGCACGTGGTGAAAGATTATCTGCTGAATTTGATGGACATTGGGCTTTTCCTATTCCAGCGTATGAGATGATTGTTACTGGTGAACGTACTGGACAATTGCCTGAAATGATGTCTAAGGTTTCTGTTTATTATCAAGAGTTACATCAGAATTCGGTTACAAGAATTAAAACGTTTATTGAACCGATACTTATTGTTTTTTTAACTGCTATGGTTGGTGTTATTGTATTATCAATTGTATTACCTATGTTTAATATGTATCAATCTATTCAACAGGTTTAGGAGGGATATTGTGGATTGTTTTATGTTTTTAAGCTTTTTTATGATAGGTGCTATTCTTGGTTCATTTTATTATGTTGTTGCTTATAGAATACCTAAGGGTGAATCTATCGTTTTTCCTCCATCACATTGTCCTAATTGTAATCATAGGTTGGGACCATTAGAATTGGTTCCAATCTTTTCTTATTTATTTCAAATGGGAAAATGTAAAAATTGTAAATGTAAAATTTCTGTTTTTTATCCTTTATTTGAAATAGTTTGTGGTTTACTATTTGGATTATCTTATTTATCTTATGGATTTAGTTTAGATTTAATTATTGTTTTGACTTTTATTTCTATGGTTATGATTACTAGTTTAAGCGATATTTATTACATGATAATAAGTGATGGGGTTTTGATTTTTTTTGGTATTGCGTTATCAATTGAAATGTTTATAATTTATGGATGGTATTATGCATTGATTCATTTATTATATGGGTTAATTTCTTTTGCGATAATGTATTCTATTAAATTGTTTGGTGATTTTTTATTTAAACGTGAGTCTATGGGTGGCGGCGATATTAAGTTGATGTTTATTTTTGGATTAATGTTTGGATGGCAAATGGTAATTGTATGTATATTTTTAGCTTCTATTATTGGGCTTCCAATTTCTTTAATTCTTATGAAAAAGGACGATAATCATATTCTTCCTTTTGGACCTTATTTAGGTATTGCTGCTATATTAATTGTTTTATTTAAGATTGATATAAATTTTGTTTTAAGTTTGATTGTAAAATAGGGATTTTTCCCTATTTTATTTTCTAAAAAATATTTTAATTTCATATAATTATGGTATAATGATATAGAACTTAGTGAGGGGATTTTATGAGAGTTATTGTTAGTGCTGGTGGAACTGGCGGACATATTTATCCGGCTTTGGCTATTATTAATAAGATTAAGAAGGAAGAACCTAATAGTGAGTTTTTATATATAGGTACTCACAATAGAATGGAAAATGATATTGTTCCTAAGGCTGGTATACCTTTTGAATCAATTGAGATATATGGTTTTAGTAAGAATATTATTAAAAATTTTAAAACTGCGGGATGTCTTGTTAAGAGTTATAAAAGATGTAAGGATTTAATTCGTGAATTTAATCCTGATGTTGTTATTGGTGTTGGTGGATATGTTACTGCTCCTGTTATTTTTGCTGCTAAAAAATTAGGTTATAAAACAGTTATTCATGAACAAAATAGTTTACCAGGAAAAAGTAATCAATTTTTAAGTAAGTATTCTGATTTGGTTTGTGTTTCTTTTAAGAATAGTATGAAATATTTTTCTAATAATAATGTTGTTTTTACAGGTAATCCTTGTAGTGAAGACGCTATTTTAAAGAAACCAATTAAGAAAAGTGTTTTTGGTATTTCTGATGATAGAAAACTAGTTTTGATTGTTATGGGTTCTTTGGGTTCAAGTAGAATTAATGATTATTTAATTAGTGTTATGAGTTTATTTAATAATAAGGATTATGATGTTTTATTTGTTACTGGTTCAAAGTCTTACGATGATGTTTCTAAGAATAGTTTTCCTAATAATGTACATGTTGTTCCATATGTTGATGGTATGACTGGTTTGATGAAAAATGTTGATTTGATTGTTAGTCGTGCTGGTGCTTCTACTATGAGTGAGATTATTGCGTTAGGTTTACCTTCTATTTTAATTCCAAGTCCATATGTAGCTAATAATCATCAGTATAAGAATGCCCTTGATTTAGTTAATGAAAATGGTTCTGTTATGATTGAGGAAAAAGATTTAAAAGGGGATATATTAGTTAGAAAAATTGATGAGCTGTTGAATGATGAAGAAAAAATTAAAGATATGAAAAAGAACTTGAAGTCTATGATGGTTGATGGTAGTGCATCTTTGATTTATGAAAATATAAAGAGTTTGGTAGATGGGAAGTAAAATTATGAATATAAAAGATATATATGATTTAAATGTTGGTGATGTAATCGAAAATGTTGATTTATCTAAATATACTACATATAAGATTAATGGTACAGGACGTGTTTTAGTAATTCCTAGTGATATAGATGGATTGAAGAGATTAATTGATTATATTAAAACAAATGGTTTAAAATATAAAATTTTAGGTAATGGTTCTAATCTTGTGTTTATTGATAGTGTTTATGATGGAATTTTGATTAAATTAGATAATTTTAATAGTTTAGATATTAATGATACTATTGTTACTGCAGGTGCAGGATTTAATTTGATGAAACTTGCTTTGAAATGTTCAATGATGGGTTTATCTGGAATGGAATTTGCTACTGGTATTCCCGGTAGTGTAGGTGGATCTGTTTATATGAATGCTGGTGCTTATAATAGTGATATTTCTTCTATATTGGAGAGTGCATTGATTTTAACACCAGAACTTGAGATTGTAAAATATAGTAATAGTGATTTTAAATTTGGTTATAGAACTTCAGTTTTACAGAGTAATCATGATTATATTTGCTTAGCTGCTCAATTTAAGTTGTCTCATGGTGATAAAGATGAGATAATGGAGTTGGTTAATAATAGACGTGAGAGAAGATTTTCTTCTCAACCATTAGAGTATCCAAGTGCAGGTAGTGTTTTTAGAAATCCTACTGATGATTATGCTGGAAGACTTATTGAGGAGCTTGGATTTAAAGGAAAGTCTATAGGTGGTGCTCAAGTAAGTGAAAAACATGCTAATTTTATTATTAATACTGGTGGTGCAACTGGACATGATATTTATGATTTAATATCGGAAATAAGAAAATCAGTAAAGGAAAAATATGATATTGATTTAAAGGTTGAACAAGAATTTGTAGAATAAAAGGTGGAATATGACTCGAAAAATTAAGTATAAAAATTTAATTATATTTATATTAATAATTGTTTTTATTGTTTTATTGTTACTTAAATTACTTAGTTTAAGAATCAGTAATATATATATTTCTGGTAATAGTTTTTTAAGTGAACAAACTATAATTGAACTAGCTAAAATTCAAAATTATCCTAGTGCTATTTTAACTACTAGCAATTCTATTGAGTCTAATATAAAAAAGAGTAATTATGTTTCTAGTGTTAATGTTAAGAAGAAGGGATTTAGCAAGGTTTATATTTCTGTTGTTGAAAACAGGCCCTTATTTTATGATGAAAAAAATTCAAATACTATTTTAATGGACGGAAGTAGTACTAGTGACAGTTTTAATATTCCTACTCTTGTTAATAGTGTTGATTCTTCTATTTATACTGAATTTTTGTCTCAATTATCATTAATTGATTTACTTGTTTATGATAATATTTCGGAAATAGAATATACTCCTAATGAAGTTGATAAAAAATTATTCTTGTTTTCAATGAATGATGGTAATTATGTTTATATTGATTTGGATAGATTTGAGGATTTAAATAGGTATTTTGATATGGTTATTAATTTTAATAATCATAAAGGTATTCTTTATTTGGATTCGGGTGAATATTTTAAGATTTTGGATAATTAGAAATTTTTTTCTAATTTTTCTTTTACTTTTGACTGTTTTTATAGTATAATAATTTTTAGATTGTAGGAGATGATAAGGTGAAGCATATTTATACAAGTGTTGATATAGGTACTGATACTACTAAAGTCATTGTTACAGAGCTTTATAAAGGTAAATTGAATTTACTTGCTGCGTCATCTACAAAATCTAAAGGAATAAAAAAAGGTTTAATTACTGATGTTAATGAGGCATCTAAGTCTTTGAAAAAGGCAATTACAGAAGTTGAAAAAATGTTAGGATTTGAGATAAAAAAAGTTTTAGTAAACATACCAAGTTATTTTGCTGAGTTTTCTAAGATTGAAGGAGAAATTAAAATTGATTCTAGTGAATCAGTTATTTCTGGATATCACATTTCTAAGGTTTTGGAAACTGCTTTAAAGAGTAATTCTTTTTCTAAAGAAATTGTTTCTGTTATACCTATTGATTTTTCTATTGATGGACAAGCAGGTATTAAAGATCCTAAAGGACTTATGGGCGATGTTCTTGGCGTTAGGGCTGTTGTTTCTTTGGTTCCTAAGAAAAATATTTATTCAGTTGTTAGTTTGATTGATAATATTGGGTTAGAGGTTGTTGATATTTCATTAAATGGTATAGGTGATATCAATGCTTTTAAGAACAAGGAAACTGATTCTAAGTTAGGGGCTATTATTAATATTGGTTATGAAACTACTAATGTTTCCATTTATAATAAGAGTATTATTATTAAAAATAGTATTATTGGTATGGGTGGAAAGAATGTTGATAATGATTTATCTTATATGTATAAGATAGATTTAAAGAAAGCTAGTAAGATTAAGGAAAAGTTTGCGTATGCACATAAAAAATATGCAAATAATACTGAATTTTATAATATAGATGATAATGAGCGTATTAATCAATTTGAGGCTACTGATATTGTTATGTCACGTATTGAGGAAATTTTAACTCTTGCTAAAAAAGAGATTAATATTTTAGCTAATAGAAAAATGGAATATATTATAATTACTGGTGGAATTAGTAATATGGAAGGCTTTAGAGCTGTTGCTGAGGAAGTGTTTGGAAATAGTGTTATTATTGGTAATGTAAATATTATCGGAATAAGAGATAACAAATATTCTTCGGCTATAGGAAATATTGTTTATTACGTTAATCGCTTGAAATTATTAGATCAAAATAGTACAATGGTAGATAGTGACTTTGATGATTATTCGGTTTCAAAGCGTGGTATGTTAAATATAACAGAGGAGTCAATGTTAGGTAAGGTTTTTGGATACTTCTTTGGTGATTCGAATGAGGAGGATATGTAAATGTTTGGATTAGAAATGGATCAAATAGCAAAAATAAAGGTTATTGGTGTTGGTGGCGGTGGAAATAATGCCGTTAATAGAATGATTGAATCAGGTGTTAAGGGTGTTGATTTTATTGTTGCTAATACTGATTTACAAGTTTTAAATACATCACAAGCTCCAATTAAAATTCAAATTGGTGCTAATTTAACTGGTGGTAGAGGTGCTGGTGGTAAGCCTGAAAACGGTAAGGATGCTGCGATAGAATCTAAAGATGAAATACAAGCTGCTTTAGAGGGTGCAGATATGGTTTTCGTTACTTGCGGTATGGGTGGCGGAACTGGAACAGGTGCAGCTCCTGTTATTGCTGGTATTGCTCAAGATTTAGGTGCTTTAACTGTTGGTATTGTT
Source organism: uncultured Caryophanales bacterium (assembly GCA_947168965.1). Taxonomy (GTDB): domain Bacteria; phylum Bacillota_I; class Bacilli_A; order RF39; family UBA660; genus UBA3631. The sequence continues at coordinate 22,837 of CAMVNW010000005.1, read as the reverse complement.
ACTAAGCCTTTTGGTTGGGAAGGCCGTAAGAGAATGGAACAAGCACTTTCTGGTATCGAGGAATTAAAGAAACATGTTGATACATTGATTGTTATTCCAAATGATAAGTTAAGAGATATTATTGATAAATCAACTCCACTTCTTGAATCATTTAAAGAAGTAGATAACGTTTTAAGACGTGGTGTACAATCAATTTCAGATTTAATAGCTGTTGCTGGTTTAATCAATTTGGATTTTGCCGATGTTAAGGCTGTTATGGAAAAACGTGGTAATGCTTTAATAGGTATTGGAATAGGTGTTGGTGAGAACAGAGCAACTGAGGCCGCTGAACAAGCTGTTTCAAGTCCACTTCTTGAAACAAGTATTAGTGGTGCTACTGATGCTATTATAAATGTAACAGGTGGAACTAATCTTACTTTATATGAAGTAGAAGAGGCTGCAGAGGTTATCAGAACAAGTGCTAATACTGATATCAATACTATATTTGGTGCTGTTATCAATGAAAATTTAACTGATGAAATAATTGTTACAGTTATTGCAACTGGATTTGAAGATAATAGTGAACCTTTATATCATTCTTATGATGATAATAGAAGAAGTAAGGATACTGATTCTGATAGTGATGAGGGTAGTGACGATGAGTCTATTATTCCTACATTTTTAAGAAAAAGAGGCTTTTAATATAATGAACTAGTTTTTGTTAAAGACTAGTTTTTTTATTTTTTATTTGTTATAATATTTTAGGTGATTAAATTGAAAAGACTGATGTTATTTAGTGTAATTATTTTTATTATAGATCAATTAATTAAAATTTTTATTGGGTTTAATATAAGTTTAAATTCTTCAGTTACTGTTATTAAAGATTTTTTATATATAGGAAATGTTCATAATTATGGTGCTGCATTTAGTATTTTATATGGTAATAGAATTTTTCTTGTTTTAATTTCTGTTTTTGCATTGGTTCTTATTTATTATTTTTTATTAAAAAACAGAGTATTTAAATGGAAAGATATAATAACATGTTCTTTATTGATAGGTGGTATTTTAGGTAATCTATATGATAGAATAGCATATGGTTATGTTGTTGATTATCTTGATTTTTATATTTTCGGTTATAATTTTCCTGTGTTTAACTTGGCTGATGCATGTATTGTTTGTTCTGTAATTTTAACTATTATTGATACTGTGAGAGGTGCGAAAGATGGAATTTAAAGTTGATAACGGTGGAGAAAGAATAGATTCTTATTTACTTAATGTTGTTGATAAGAGTCGTAGCAAGATTCAGAGTTTAATTAAAAATGGTCATGTTACTGTAAATGGGAAAAGTATTAAGTCAAGTTATGTAGTTCGTGATAATGATTTAATTGTTCTTGATGATATTGAAGAAGAGGTTATGACTGCTACTGCTGAAAAAATGGATTTAGATATTGTGTATGAGGATGACGATGTTATTGTTGTTAATAAGGCAAATGGTATTGTTGTTCATCCTGCTGTTGGTAATACTAGTGGTACTTTGGTTAATGGTCTTTTATATCATTCTAAGAATTTAAGTAGTATTAATGGTGAATTTAGACCTGGTATTGTTCATAGAATCGATCGTGATACTACTGGTTTATTAATGATTGCTAAAAATGATAAGTCGCATGAATGTTTAGCTCGTCAACTTGAAAATAAAACTACTGAACGTATTTATTGGGCTCTTGTATGGGGTGTTATTCCAAATGATACTGGTACTATTGATGCTCCTATAGGAAGGGATCCTAAGGATAGAAAAAAACAAGCGGTTACATCTGTTAATAGTAAACATGCTGTTACTCATTTTAAAGTGTTGGAAAGATATCATAATGCTACTTTAATTGAACTTTCTTTGGAAACAGGTCGTACTCATCAAATTCGTGTTCATATGAATTATATTGGACATCCTGTTGTTAATGATCCTGTTTATGGAAGACGTAAAATTATTGATGATAGTGGACAATGTTTGCATGCAAAGACTTTAGGTTTTATTCATCCAACTACTGGAAAGCATATGATGTTTAATTCTGAATTACCTGATTGTTTTGTTAATATTCTTAATAAATTAAAGGAGGAATAGTATGAATACTGTTACAAGTATTGATGAAAATGTAGTTAAGTTATTACATTATTTTATTACTGTTCAAGGATATAATCCTATTGTTTTACATGGAGCCGAAAATGAAATTTGGTTGGAAAATATGGATAGTGATTATAAAATTGTTAGAATTGTTAGTAATTATATTCATAATAATGAACAGTTTAAATTTGATGTTTTTAGAACTCGTCAAATTGTAAAGAGAATTAAGAAACAGACTTTTTCTTTTAAGGTTAATACTTTAAGTATTTTTATTAATTTAGGTGACAATGTTGATCTTAGTAAGTTTGATGATATTAACAATATAGATGTTGTTAATTTAAAAAGCATTGATGATTTAAAATCAAATTCTAATGTTATTAAAACTTTTCCTGATATAGAAAAGGCTGATAATTTTAAGGAAAATGGAATGGAATTGTTTTTAAAGTTAACAAGTGATATTAATAAAAAAAATGAGCTTGATAATAGTATTGCATCTGATATTTTTAAGAGAAAAACTCCATATGTTACTTTTGCGATTATTTTGATTAATTTTGTTGTTTTTTTACTTATGTATTTGTTTGGTAATGGTAGTAGGGATTTTTATACTCTTATTAAATTTGGAGCATTATATAAACCTTTAGTTGTTGATGGAGAAATTTTTAGATTAATTACTACTGCTTTTTTACATATAGGCGTTCCTCATTTGTTGGTAAATAGTTATTCATTATATGTAATAGGTAGTCAGATGGAAAGCTTTTTGGGCAAAGCAAAATTTATTATTGTTTATTTAGTTAGTGCTTTATGTGGAAGCTTAATGTCTATTATTTTTTTTGATAGTGTTAGTGCAGGTGCTTCTGGAGCAATATTTGGTTTATTAGGTTCAATGCTTTATTTTGGATATAATTACAGAGTTTTTTTAGGAAATGTTTTGAAGTCTCAAATAATTCCTCTTATTATACTTAATCTAGGTTTGGGCTTTTTAACTTATGGAATTGATAATGCGGCTCATATTGGTGGATTATTAGCTGGTATTATTGCTACTCAGGCTGTTGGTTTAAAGCATAAAACTTCTACTTTTGAAAGGGTTAATGGAATTATTATTTTAATTATTTATATTGTTTTTTTGGGATATATGGGGTTAAGATGATTTATTTCATCTTTTTTTTTGTCTTTCTTGTTCTTATTGATTTATTGTTATTATTTTGTTATACTTTTATTGTAGAAGAGAGTGATACAATGAAGAAAAATGGCTTTACTTTAGTTGAATTATTGGGAGTTGTTACTATACTTGCAATGTTAGGCCTTGTTATTGTTCCTGTTGTTAATAAGGTTGTTACTGATAATAGACAACAGTTATATGATGTTCAAATTAGAAATATTAAGAGTGCGGCTAGTCAATTTGTCAGTGAGCATGTTTATTCTGATGAATTGGATATTTTGAATAATAGTAGTGTTCGTATTAAATTGGGTACTTTAAAGACTTCTGGATATATTGATTCTAATATAAGTAATCCTATATCTAAACAAAAGTTTTCTGATGATTTATATATAATGATAACAAATAAGGATAATAATTATACTTATACTGTATGTGATGGAAGTGTTAATTGTTATGGCACTGTTATTTATGAGGATTAGTTTATGCAGAGATATTTCGCTATTGAAAAGAAAGAAAAAAATTTTATTTTATCTGATTCTGATTTACATCATATTTCTAATGTTATGAGGATGAAGAATGGTGATTTTGTTGAAGTAGTTTACGATCATGTTTTATATAAATGTAAAGTTTGTTTTGATAGTTCTATTTCTATTATTTTTGATTCTATTTTACCTAGTGTTGAGGATACACGTGAAATTGTTTTAATTGTTCCTGTTTTGAAGGAACAAAAGATGGATTTGATTTTACAAAAGGCTACTGAATTAGGTGTAAGTCGTATTATTCCAATTATAACAGAAAGAACTATTGTAAAGTTAAATGATAAAGAATCTAAAAAAATCGAAAGATGGAGTAGAATTGTAAAGGAAGCAAGTGAACAGTGTAAACGTATTAGTGTTCCTATTATTGATAATGTCATGAATATTTCATCTTTGAATTTTGATGATGGTGTAAAGTATGTGTGTAGTACTCGAGAAAATGTAAAAAATATTAAAAATGTGATGCATAATATTTTAGAATGTGCTAAAATGTATATAGTAGTTGGCCCTGAGGGCGGGCTATCATTGGATGAAGAAAAGATTTTGAATGAATTAGGTTTTGTTTCAATTTCTCTAGGTAAAAGAATTATGAGAGTTGAGACAGTGCCATTATTTATTCTTAGTATTTTAAATTATGAATTGATGGAGTGATGATATGAGTTTGTTAAGTAATCCTATTATATTATGTGCTGCAATAGCTGCATCTATAATTTTAATATTAGTTATTGTTGTTGTTATTTGTTGTAAAAGAAGTGCTTTTATAGAAAGAGAAGAATTAAAAGAATTATCTCAAGAAATTGAAGCTGATTTAACTGAGAATATTGTTGAAGATTCAAGTGAACAAAAGATAGAAAATGTTTTATCTAAAATGCAAGAAGCAATGGAAATGAAGGAATCTAATCCTGTTTCTTTTGAACAAGAACAAGAGGAAAACGCTATTATTAGTTATCAAGAATTATTAGATTCTTTAGGTGCTAAGAGTAGTATTGATGTTGATTCGATTGAAGTTTTTGAAGATGAAATGGAAAATCAAGTTGAAATAAGTGATTTTAATAAAGAAATTATTGATGCATATTCAAGAGAAGATTTGGATAAGGAATTCTATAGATTTCAAAATGATTATAGTAACGAAGGTTTAGCAACAGAAATTGCTGAAGAAACTCCTGTTATGAATTTTGATTTTAGTGGTTCTGATGTTGAATTTATTGATGATGTTTTTGAGGAACAAGCTAGTGAAGATGCTATAGAGGCACAACCTACTAATGAGGTTTATGAAGCTAGACATGTTGTTTCTAATATGCCTAAAAAGTTTAAGAGAACTGAAATTATTTCTCCAGTATATGGAATAATTAGTGAAGAAAAAGATAATAATATTGATAATTGTGAAGAAATTATTTTTGAAGATGACTCATTATTAGATGAATTCTAGTATGAGTTTTTCTTTTTTTATGTTAAAATATATTTTGGGTGTTTTATATGAAATTTTATATATATAGTTTAGGTTGTAAGGTTAATTCATATGAAAGTAATGTTATGAAGGATAATCTTATTAATAACGGTTTTATTTATTCTTCTGTTGATGATGCTGATATTATTATTATCAATAGTTGTTGTGTCACTAACAGTGCTGATAATAAGACTTTGAAATTAATACGTCATGTTCGTAATAATTATGATGTTATTCTTGTCGTTGTTGGATGCTTTGTACAATCTCATAAGGATGATTTATCTAGTATACCAGGTGATATTTTGCTTGGTAATAAAAATAAATCTATTGTAAGTAATTATATTAATAGGTTTTTAATTGATAGAAATCGTATTGAAGATATGTATGATGTTTCTAAGGTTGATTTTGAAACAATGAGATTAAATAATTATGATCATACACGTGCTTTTATTAAGATTCAGGATGGATGTAATAATTTTTGTAGTTTTTGTATTATTCCTTTTACTAGAGGGGATGTTAGAAGTAAGTCTCGTGATGATGTGTTGTCAGAAGTGAAGAGTTTAATTTCTAATGGCCACAAGGAAATTGTTTTAACAGGGATACATACTGGTAATTATGGTGCTGAATTTGAAAATTATGATTTTGCGTGTCTTCTTAATGATTTGGTTAAGGTAGAGGGGTTGGAAAGACTTCGTATATCTTCTATTGAGATTACTGAGATAAATGATAGGGTTATTGATGTTATTCGAAATAATGATATTCTAGTAGACCATATGCATATTCCTTTACAGGCTGGAAGTGACACTATTTTGAAGTCTATGAATAGAAAATATGATATGAAGTATTTTTTTGATAAGATTGAGACTTTAAGAAAAATCCGTCCAAATATTAGTATTACTACGGATGTTATTGTTGGTTTTCCTGGTGAGACTGATGAATTATTTTTAGAAACTGTTGATAATATTAAAAAAATTGGTTTTTCTAAGTTACATGTATTTCCATATTCTAGAAGGAGTGGTACTGTAGCTGATAAAATGGATAATCAAATTGATGAGTGTGTTAAGAAAAAACGTGTAAGAGTTTTACTTGATTTATCTCGTGAGTTAGAAATTAATTATATGAATAAATTTGTTGGTAAGACTGTTTCCTTTATTCCAGAGGTTGTTAAGGATGGATATTTAATAGGTCATACTGGTAATTATTTACTTATTAAGGTTAAAGATTCTAATTTTGATCATAATAGTCATGATGTTGTTATAAGTGATATAGAATATCCTTATTGTATAGGAGAAAAGTAATTTTCTCTTTTTTTGTATATATTTTTTTATATTTGTAATAATAATATTGATAAATTGTAAAAAAATGGATTTTGTATTTTAAATATTTGTAATTTCATGATATAATTATATATAGTAAATAAGAGTAAAGAGGATATGGTATTTATGAATAAAACTAATATTATTGTTTCTATTGGTCCTTCAAGTAATACTAAGGAAACTATTAAAAATTTAATTATGGGCGGTGCAAGTGTTTTTCGTATTAATCTAAACTATTTTGATCATTCATTTTGTGAAGATGTTATTAATAAGATTAGAGATGTTGATAATGAGTTAGGAACTGTTACTTCTATTATGTTTGATACAGTAGGGCCTGATGTCAAAACTGGTAAATTTGTTGATGGTAAAGCTAATTTTACTGAGGGTGTTAAGATTCGTGTTTATAATAGTGAATTACTTGGTGATGAAACTAAACTTTATATTGATTATTATGATTTAATTGATGGGGTTAGATGTAATAGTTTAATTAAGTTAAATAATGGACATGTTGTTTTAAATGTTATTGATAAGGGAAATGATTATTTATTATGTGAGGTTGTTACAGGTGGAGAGGTTTTGGATAATTCTAGTGTCCACTTAGAAAATGTAGATTTGCCTTTCTTATCTGATAAGGATAGACGTGATATATTATTTGCTAATGAGATGGGTGTGGATTTTTTAGCTTTATCATTAGTTAGTTCTACTGAGGATGTTTTAGATGTTAATGATTTATTAATTGAACTTGGTAATGATCACATGTCTATTATAAGTAAGATAGAACGTGAGAGCGCTGTTAATGAGATTGATGATATTATTCGTGTTAGTGATGGTGTTATGATTACTCGTGGTGACTTGGGTGTTGATATTCCTATTGAAAGAATTCCTGGAATACAAAAGATGATTATTAATAAGTGTCATTATGCTAATAAAATTAGTATTGTCGCAACTGAGATTTTATCTTCTATGGAGGATTCTTTAATTCCTACAAGGGCGGAAGTTAGCGATATCGCAAATGCAGTTATTGATGGTGTTGATGCTATAATGTTGTCTATGGAAACTATGAATGGTCATTATCCTTTAGAAACTTTTGATGTTATGAAAAAGGTTATTATGACTACTGAATTGGATATTGATTATGATGATTTGTTGTTAAAATCTTTACGAAGTGATAATGGTGATGTTACTGGTAGTTTGGCATATAGTGTTACTGATCTTGCTAATAGGTTAGGATGTAAGTGTATTGTAACTCCGACTATTACTGGATATACTGCAAAGAAAATGAGTCGTTTTAGACCTAAATGTAGTATTATTGCAATTAGTCCAGATATAGGTACTGTAAAAAGTTTGAAATTGCATTTTGGTATTTATCCTGTTTTGATTAAAGAGTTGAAATCTTTGGATGATACTGTTAAAACTTCTAGGGAGATTGCATCTAAATATTTAGATTTATCGGATCAAGATAAAATAATTATTACTGGTGGCTATCCATTTAGTAAAACAAAACATACAAATTTTATAAAAATTGAAGAGATTTGAGGTGGATTATGTATAATTTAGGTGAACAGTTTAAAGTAGGAAGAACTTCTTCAGCTAATCCTAAATCTATTATTAAGGGTGATAAATATCGTATAACTATCTTAACTGAAAGATTAGTTAGGTTAGAGTATAGTGAAAATGGTGTTTTTGAGGATAGAGCTACAGAAAATGTTTTTAATAGATTTTTAGATATTCCTAAGTATGATGTTATGGAGGACGCTAGAGTTCTTACAGTAACTACTGAGTTTTTTAAACTTACTTATGTAAAGAATTCTCCTTTTAGCGCGAATAAGGTTTCTCCTGCAAGTAATTTAAAAGTTGAATTCCTTGAAAATGTAGATCCTAATAAACCTAATAGATACTGGTATTATGGTATGCCTGAGGTTAAGAATTATGGTGCTCCTGGCTTTGAATTAAAGGATAATAAAAAATTAAAATTAGTTAAGGGGTTATATTCACTTGATGGATTTGTTACTATAGATGATTCAAAGTCTATGGTTATAGGTGAAGATGGCGTTTTCTATAATAGAGAAAATGAAGTCACTGATGTTTATTTATTTATTTATTTTGATGATTTTTCAAAGTGTATGCAGGATTATTATCGTATTACTGGATTTACTCCTCTTATTCCAAGATATGCTTTAGGTAATTGGTGGTATAGAAATTATAAATATGGCGATGAAAAAATGCAGAAGTTGGTTACTAAATTTAAGGAAAATAAGATTCCTATATCTACTCTTATTCTTAATCATGATTGGCATTTAAGAAATGATAAAAAAAATATTTATACTGGATTTACTTTTAATAATAATATTTTTAAAAATCCTGTTAATTTAGTTAAGTATCTTCATGCTAATAACATTAAACTTGGTTTAACAATTAATCCTTTTGAGGGTTTGACTAGTGTTGATTCTATTTATAATGAGACTGTAAAATATCTTCAAGCTGATAAAGATGGTGTTATACCTTTTAATGTATATGATCCAAGGGTCATTGATGTTTATTTAAAGTTTTATATTCATCAATTAGATAGTTTAGGTGTTGATTTTTATTTTATTGATTATGCTGATAAGGGTAAATTAAAGGATTTATCTTTATTAAAACATTATCAATATTATGATATGATGAAGTATTCTACTCGTAGACCTTTATTATATTCTCATAATTCTTGTATGGCTTCTCATAGGTATTCTGTTCTTTATTCTGGTAAGAGTATTGTTAGTTGGGATACTTTAAGGGAAATTCCTATATTTAATATTCATTCTTCTAATAATGGTGTTACTTGGTGGAGTCATGATATTGGTGGATATTATAAGGGAACAGAAGACAGCGAACTTTTTATTCGTTATGTTCAATTGGGTACTTTTAGTCCTATTTTAAAGCTATCTGCTGATAGTGGTAAGTATTATAAAAGGGAGCCTTGGAGATGGGGTATTAAAACTTTTAATATTACTAAAGATTATTTACAGTTACGTCATAAATTAATTCCATATATTTATTCTGAGGCTTATAAGTTAACTAGATTTGGTAATTTATTACTTTATCCATTGTATTATACAAATTCTGAAATGTATGATGATCCTTTATATCGTAATGAGTATTATTTTGGTTCTCAATTCTTTATTTCTCCAATTTTAAACAGTAAGGATTATGTTATGGATAGAGTTATTCATAAGTTTTATATTCCAGAGGGAACTTGGTATGATTTTATTACTGGTAAGAAGTTTCCAGGTAATAGAAGATATGTTTCTTTCTTTAGAGATCAAGATTATCCTGTTTTTGTTAAGATGGGAGCAATTATACCAATGGCTTATGGAGATGATATTTTTAGTACTAGGTCTCCAAAAAATATGGAAATTCAAATTTTCCCTGGTAAGTCAAATAATTATGTAATGTACGAAGACGATGGTGAAACTAATTTATATTTGAAGAATAATTATGTTTTAACTTCTATTGATTATAATTATATGCCTAATAATTATACTGTTATTATTAGAGCGTTGGAGGGAAAAGGTGATATAATTCCTGCTCTTAGAAATTATAGATTTGTTTTTAGAAATACTAAGAGTGCTGAAGATGTTACTGTTTATAGGGATTATGAAAAGATTCCATATGAATCATATGTTGATGGACCTAATTTTATTGTTGAGGTTAAAAATGTTCCTACTTTTGGTCATCAATTAACAGTCAATTGTAAGGGACAAGATATAGAGATTGATGCGGTAAGATTAGTTAATGAGGATATTGAAGGAATTCTATCTGATTTACAAATTAAAACTGAACAAAAGGAACAAATTGATAAGATAATGTTTAGTGATTTATCAATCAGGAAAAAAAGAATTGCGGTTAGAAGATTACAGAATAAAAAGGTTGAGAAAAAATTTATTCAATTATGTTTGAAACTTTTGGAATATGTTGAGATAAATGACGCTCATTCGAATAAATAGTTTATTTTTCTATTTACAAATAAATTTTGTGATAGTATAATATTCTTACAATTATTAATTAAAGACGAAGAAGAGAAGTAGTAATAAGCTTAGGATTTGTAGAGAGAAAGTGTTTGGTGAAAACTTTTAATTACGGCTTATGAATTTACCTTGGAGTTGAATATCCGTTAATCGCGTTAAGATTATAAGTGCATAGAAATCTATGAATTAAGGTGGTACCGCTCGTTTAGAGTCCTTAAGTTTCATGGATTTTTTTTTAGGAGGATTTATGAATTTATTGTTTTTGTTTTTAATTACTTTTTTAGTAGTATATTTACTTTATTTATTTACTGTTATTTTAAATAAGAAGAAAATAAATAAAATTTTTGATACTAATCAGGCTAAATTAATAATTGTGCCTAATAAACTAAATTCTAATAACATTAATAAGAATAGTTTTGCTCAGGTAATTTCTATATGTAATTCATTTATAGTTGCTCTTGTATTTACTATTTCTGAATTGTTTGATAATTATATTTTAAAATTACTTGTTAGTTTTGTTTTACTTATTATTTTAATTTTAATTGTTTATAAGGTAATTGGTATATATTATAAGAAGAAGGAAGGAAGATAATATGTATAATTTTAAAGATATTGAGAAAAAATGGCAAAAGTATTGGGTTGATAATAAAACTTTTAAGGTGGTAGAAGATAATAATAAGAAGAAGTTTTATATGCTTGTTGAATTTCCTTATCCATCTGGTTCTGGACTCCATGTTGGTCATGCGAGATGTTTTACTGCTAGTGATGTTCAAGCAAGATTTCATAGATTGAAGGGTGAAAATGTTTTATTTCCTTTTGGATTTGATTCTTTTGGTAATCCAGCTGAACAGTATGCGATTAAAAATCATGAACATCCATCTATTATGACTCATAAATGTATTGATGTTTTTAGAAATCAAGCTAGAAGCTTAGGTCTTTCTACTGATTGGGATAGAGAGGTAAGTACTTGTGAACCAGAGTATTATAAGTGGACACAATGGCAATTTATTAAATTTTTTAATGCAGGACTTGCATATAAGGATGAGAAAGAAATAAATTGGTGTCCTAAATGTAAGATGGGTCTTTCTAATGAGGATTCTCAAGGTGGTACTTGTGTTAGATGCGATACTCCTGTTGAGAAAAAACTTAAAAATCAATGGATGCTTAGAATGAAGGATTATTCTGATAAATTAATTGATGGTCTTAAGGATACTGAAATACTAGATAAGGTAAAAACTGCTCAAATTAATTGGATTGGTAGAAGTGAGGGTGCACATGTTATTTTTAAGATTAAAGAGGTTGATGATGAATTAACTGTGTTTACTACTAGATGTGATACTCTTTATGGTGCGACTTTTATGGTTATTTCACCTGAGCATCCTATTTTAGAAAAATATTCTAATTTGATTAAAAATTTTGATGAAGTTAAGAAATATCAAGATATAGCTAAATCTAAGTCAGAAATTGAAAGAACTGACAATACACGTGAAAAGACTGGTGTTAAATTGGATGGTTTAACTGGTATTAATCCTGTTAATGGTAAGGAAATTCCAATTTATATCAGTGACTATGTATTGATGGGATATGGTACAGGTGCGATTATGGCAGTTCCTGCACATGATACAAGAGATTATGAATTTGCTCGTAAATTTAATATTGATATTATTCCAGTTCTTGATGGTGGAGATATATCTAAGGAAGCTTATACTGATGATGGTGTTCATATTAATTCTGGATTTTTGGATGGTTTGAATAAGGAAGATGCTCTTAATAAAATGTATGAATATCTAGAGGATAATAAGATTGGTTCTAGATTCACAAATTATAAACTTCAAGATTGGATTTTTAGTAGACAAAGATTCTGGGGTGAACCAATTCCTATGGTACATTGTGATAAATGTGGATGGGTACCTGTTCCAGAGGAAGATTTACCTGTTGTTCTTCCAAATGTTAAAAATTATGAACCAACTGATGATGGTGAAAGTCCATTATCTTTGATTGATGAATTTGTAAATACTACTTGTCCTAAGTGTGGTGGCCATGCAAAAAGGGAAACTGATACAATGCCTAACTGGGCTGGTTCTTGTTGGTACTTTTTACGTTATATGGATGCTTGTAATTCTCATGAGTTTGCTTCTATGGATAAGATGAAGTATTGGGGGCAAGTTGATTTATATGATGGTGGTATGGAACACGCAACTCGTCATTTGTTATATGCTAGATTTTGGAATATATTTTTACATGAACAAGGTTTAGTTCCTTATAGTGAACCTTTTCAAAGAAGAATTGCTCATGGTATGATTTTAGCTAGTAATGGTGAAAAGATGAGTAAGAGCAAGGGAAATGTTGTTAATCCTAATGATATGATTGAAGAATATGGTGCTGATGCTTTACGTACTTATGAGATGTTTATTGGTGATTATTCTAAGGATGCAGCATGGAATGAAAATGGTTTAAAGGGATGTGCTAAGTTCTTGGATCGTGTATGGAGATTACAAGATAAGTTAAATGATAAGGATGGTGTTTCTAGCGAGATTGAAACTTTATTACATCAAACTATTAAGAAGGTAACTAATGATATAGAAAGTTTGGATTACAATACTGCTGTTTCTGCTTTAATGATTTTACTTAATAAAATGGAGGAGATAGGAAGTATTAGTCGTGCTGATTATAGAATATTTATAGAACTTCTTAATCCATTTGCTCCTCATATTACTGAAGAAATTAATGAAGTATGTGGTCTTGGTGAACAATTAAGTGTTAGTTCATGGCCTAAGTATGATGAAGCTAAAACTATTCTTGATAATTATGAAATGGTTGTTCAAGTTAATGGTAAGATCAGAGGAAAGATTTTAGTTTCTACTAATGCATCTCGTGAGGAAATGATTAAATTAGCTAAAGAAATAGATAATGTTAAGTTATTTATTGATGGTCATGATATTGTTAAGGAAATTGTTGTTCCTGGAAAACTTGTTAATATTGTAGTTAAATAGAAAAGCCTATTGGCTTTTTTATGTTAAAGGAGTATTTATGATAATTATTGGTGTTAGTGGTGGAAGTGGCAGTGGAAAAAGTACTTTTTCTGACTTATTAGGATCAAAAATTACGAATTCTATTGTTTTACATGTTGATAATTTTATGATTAAGCATTTACTTAGTAATAAAAATAAAATTATTGATGAATTAGTTGTTTGCGATGATGGTTCGTATTGGTTAAATAATGTTTATGATAATCAAGATGATGTTTTAAATTGGATTAATATATTAGTACCTTTTATTAATAATGATATTGAAAAATTTATTAAAAATTGTGATACTGATGTATTGATTATTGATGGTTTTCTTTTACCTTTTTTAGGGATCTTTAGTGATTGCGATTATAGTTTTTTTATTGACGGTGATTTAGATATTAAATTATCTAGATTGGTAAATAGGTTGAAATTTGAGAAAAGATTATCATTATTTACTATAGATGTTTTGATAAATAGGGTAAAGTATACTTCTTTTTCCTCTTATCAATATACTTATAGAATTATTCATAATGGTGAATTAGATGATTTTGATTATTATATAAATGAAATTGCTGATAAACTTAATTAAGATTTTTTAATTAAGTTTTATTGTATGTTAATATATTTTATGATAATATATTTGTATATTAAAATGGAGGGTTTGTATGATATCTGTTATAATACCAGCTTACAATGAAGAAGGTGTTGTTGGAAAAACTATTTCTGAAATTGTTAAGGTTATGAAAAAAAATAATTTTTATGATGGATCTGAAATTATTGTTGTTGATGATGGGTCAACGGATAAAACAAGTGAAGAAGCTTTAAGTAACGGTGCTGTTGTTATTTCTAATCCTCATAATATGGGTTATGGGTATTCTTTAAAAAAGGGAATTATGAATGCTAAAAATGAGATTATAGTTATTACTGATGCTGATATGACATATCCTTTTTCAAGTGTACCTGAATTATTAAAGGCGAAGCGTGAAGGTTATGATCTTGTTGTTGGATCAAGAACTGGTAAGTTTTATAAGGAGTCTTTTTTTAAGAATATATTGAGAAAAATTTTAAAAAGAATTGTTGAGTTTGTTACTGGTAGAAGTATTAAGGATATTAATTCTGGTTTAAGAGTATTTGATAAATCAACTGTTGTTAAGTTTTTCCCTAAACTGTGTAATACTTTTAGTTTTACCACTTCTCAAACGTTAGCATATATGATGAATTCCTTGTTTGTTTGTTATATAGATATTCCTTATCGAAAAAGGCATGGAAAAACTAAGGTTAGATTGTTTAAGGATTCTGTTAGATTGCTCCGTTATGTTATTGAGTCTAGTGTTTATTATAATCCATTTAAGATTTTTTCTTTATTATCTTTTTTATGTGTTTTTTTATCTGTTGTTGGATTTATTTTTTCTCATTTTTTAAATATACGTGCTGGTTATATTTTAGGAATAGGTGGGTTACTTGTTTCAATAATTGTTTTTTCAATTGGATTGCTTGCTGTTTTATTGAAACAAATAATGGACAAGTAAATTATGGTGTGATTTTTTTCTTTACTTTTATTAGTTTTTTTTGTATACTATATTTAGAAAGATAGGGGAAATAGATTTATGAAAAAATATAATGGTTTTACATTAATAGAGTTATTAGCTATTATTGTTATATTAGCTATAATTGCTGTTATTACAGTTCCTGTAATACTTAATGTAATTGATAATGCTAAAAAAGGTGCAGCAAAGAGTTCTGCATATGGGTATAAAGATTCAGTAAATAAATATTATTATACAAATTTAATGGGTGAAAATGGAAATTTTGAGTTTGATGGTAGATATACTGTAAACGATGATGGTTTTTTATCAGGAATTAATCCTTTAGGAAATGATGTTGTATATACTATTGGTTTTAATGGTAAGAAACCAGATGGTGGGTTTGTAAATATTGTTGAAAGTGAAATAAGTAATGGTTGTTTGCAATTTGATGAATATGCTGTTCCGATTAAAAATAGTGAGGTTCTTGAACCAGTAAAAAATAAGTGTGATATATTGAATCCTGCTATTGCAATAATTGATGGTGAAAAAGGCAATTTACAACCTGGTGATATGGTAATAATTGGAGACACTGAAAAATTTTATGTTGTAAGTAGTGATAATTCTGAAAATGGTAAAACAGTTTTACTTGCTAAATATCATTTAAATATATCTTTATCAAATTATGTTTTTGAAAGAGATGGTTCTGATATTCAAAGAGATATGGATTATGATCCTAATATTCCACTTGGTATTCAGGCAAATGGATATATAGGATTTGTTGCGTGTGGATATGATGACTGTGGGTATAGATATGGTTCATTTCCTCTTTTTTCGTGGTGGGATGAAGAAAATGATTATGCATATTGGAGAAATAAGGTTGGTCTAGATGGAACTTATAAATATTATGGTAAATCAATTACGGAAACTGTAACGTATCCTAGTGGTAAAACTTATGAGGAAACACATTATGAAAATCCATTTCCTTATGTGTATGATGAAAATAGTGAGATTTATCCATTTGTTGAGGATTATAAAGATAAGCTAATAAAAATGGGTGCTCCTTCAACAATAAAAGCCAGATTACTATCATTAGAAGAAGCAGTGGATTTAGGTTGTTCATATACTGAAGGTTGGCCAGGGCCAGATAATACTTGTAGTGGCTTTGTTGCTAAAGGGAATACTTGGTTAGGAACAGCATATGATAATACTTTTGTATTTTATATTCACTCGGGTTTGATTGATGCTGTGTATGGTGTATCATATGAAGTTAGTGATATTGGTATTCGTCCTGTTATAGAAGTACCTACATCTAGTATACAAGAAGCTTCTGGTTTAGATTTAGATTATCCTAAACCTTGTGGTGATAATTGTTTATATGCATATTATACTGATTCAAAGTATTTAAAGGATAATTTAGGTGATTTTCCGGAAGAATATGCAGAATTAACAAGTGATATTCATAAATATAAAATATATGACGAAGTAGGTAAGAATATATTTTTAGGTCATCTTTTAGATAATAATGGAAAAATAGATAGGGCATTTGTGTGCGGAATAAAGGATGGTACTCCATTTTGTTTAGAGGGTACTACAGATGGTTCTTCATATGAGTCTAATTTATCGGTTTTAGATACTATATTTGGTGAAGTAGATGAAGGTGAAGAGTATTCTCAAACAGGAGATGATAAGTTCTTTATTACTGTACGTCCTACAGGTGAAGTTGAAATTCTATATGAAGAAGATAATAGTACAACATTTTGTGTTGTATCTAGTAGTGGCGAAATATCTTGTTATGAATAGTGATATATTTATTTTGAATGATATTGAATATTTCAATGATAAAAAATGTACGTGTAATACGTACACTTTTGTTTTAATTTGAATAAATAGTTTTGTTGTAATTATGTGAATTAATTATGGTGGTTAGATATGAAATTTGTAAGAAAATATTGGATAATATGTTTTTTAGTTATGGGGGTATTTCGTTTTTTATTGAGTTATAAATTGCCTAGTTTTTATGTTAATAATTTAAGATATGATGATAGGTTAATGATGAATCTTTTTTCTAATTTAATTAGTGGAAATTATTTAGGTACATATGATTCTGTTACCTTAGTTAAAGGTGTTGTTTTTCCATTTACTTTAGCTTTATCACATTTATTAAAAATTAGTTATAGTGTTTTATTTACTTTATTATATATTTTGTCATGTGTTTATTTTATTAGTTCTTTAAGTAAAATTGTTAAAAGTAAAAAAGTTTTATTTTTAATATATGTTCTTATATTATTTAATCCAATCAGTTATTCAAGTGATTTATTTTCTCGTTTATATAGGAATTCTTTGTCTGTTACTGAATTGTTATTATTTTTGGGTGTTGTTATAAGAATTATATCTAATGATAAACAATCTATATTAAATTATGTTTTTCTTGGATTTATTGTTTCTATTATGAGTTTAACAAGAGAAGATAATATTTGGACGTCTTTTGTTATTGTTTTATTAATTTTTTATAAATTGTATAAAGATAAAAGGATTAAAACTTTAGTTATTGGTTTTATACCATTTGTTGTTTTGACAATTAATTTAAATATTGTATCTTATATTAATTATAGATATTATGGTATATATACATATAACGAATTGCAGAAGTCTTCATTTAAGGATACTTATAAAAAAATATTATCTATAAAAGATTCTGAGAAAATTGATAAGGTTTCTATTCCTAAAAGTACTTTTTATAGTTTAATTGATAATACGGAAACTTTTAATTTAACTAAAGAAGAGATAGATAAAAAGTATGAGAGATTAAGTGATTCTAATGGTGAAATACATAATGGTAATATTATATGGTATTTACGTTATTGGATTAATGAAAAAAATGAATTTAAAGATGGACATGAGGAAGATTTATATTATAAAAACTTAGGTGCTGAGATAGATAATTTATTTGATAATGGTACTTTTAAAAGTGAATTTGTTTTTCCATCCATACTTCTTAATAGGCCTACTTTTGAGGGTTTAAAAGAGTTACCAAAAAGTTTTATTGATATTATTGCTTATACTAGTAGCTATAAAAATGTTAAAGTATTTGAAGGTTATAATTTTGATGCCTTTGATGAAGAATATTATGCATATAAGATTGTTTATCACAATTATCGTAAAACAGAGAATATTGTAAAGCAAAACGATTTTAGGTATGAAGTGATTAGGTTATTATATAAATATTTAACTTTAGTTTTTACGCCTATTAGTTTAATTGTATTCTTTAAAAATATTAAGAGGAAGGATAAATTAAATTTGTTTCTTTCTATAACTACAATTATATATTTTATTATTATTTCAGGTGTTGCTTATACAAATGCGACTGCCTTTCCTACTATACGATATTTGTATTTAGGAAATGTATATATATTACAAAGTATATTTATTTTATTAAATATATACAGGTTATATGATAAAACTGTTAATAAAAAAGTTTAATTTTTAGTATATTACTGATATAATATTTTATATCAGTTTTTTTTGGAGGTTAAGATATGAAGACATTTTTTATAACTGGTGGTGCTGGTTTTATTGGTTCAAATCTTACTGATAGGTTATTAAAGTTAGGACATAAGGTTGTTACTATTGATAATTTTTGTGATTCTTATGATCCTAAATTAAAGGAAAGAAATATTGAAAATTTTAAATGTAATCCAAATTATAAACTTTATATTGGTGATATTAGAGATAGAGAAAAAATAAGACAAGTATTTGAATGTAATAATATTGATTTTGTTATTCATTTAGCTGCATTGGCTGGTGTTAGAACTTCTATTGATAATCCACAGTTATATTTGGATGTAAATTGTATAGGCACTCAAAATATTTTTGAAGAAATGAAGAATCATAATTTAAAAAAAATAATAATGGCTTCTTCTAGCAGTGTATATGGTAATTGTAAAGATTACCCATTTACTGAGAATATGTGTGTAGATTATCCAATAAGTCCTTATGCGGCTTCTAAGAAATCTAACGAGATTATGGGATATGTATATCATAATTTATATGATTTTAATATGGTATTGTTACGTTTTTTTACTGTTTATGGTCCACGTCAAAGGCCTGATCTTGCTATTAACAAGTTTACAAATCTAATTATCAATAATGAGCCTGTTACAATGTATGGCGATGGTACTACATTAAGAGATTATACATATATTGATGATGTTATAGATGGAATTATAAAATCTGTAAATTATATTGAATGCAATAGTAATGTTTATGAGATTTTTAATATAGGAAGTTCTAATCCCATTTCTCTTAAAGATATGATTAATACTATAGGTGAGGTATTGGATGTTGAACCCGAAGTTATTCAGTTACCTATGCAGCTGGGGGATGTTAATATGACATATGCTTCAATTGATAAGGCAAGAAGAATAATAGGATATGAACCGAAGGTTTCTTTTTTAGATGGAGTGAAGAGGTTTGTGGAGTGGTATAAAAATAATTAAGTAGGGAGTTTTGTATGAAAATAACTGTTGTAGGTGCAGGTTATGTAGGTTTATCTTTGGCTACATTACTTAGTGTAAAAAATAATGTATATATTTTTGATATTTTACCTGAAAAGGTAGAAATGATTAATAATAGAATTTCTCCAATTAATGATGAATATATTGAAAAATATTTTAATGAGAAAAATTTAAATTTAACTGCAACTCTTGATTATGAGAGTGCTTTTAGTGAGGCTGATTTTATTATAATTTGTACGCCTACTAATTATAATGAAATTGAAGGTTATTTTGATACTTCGAGTGTTGAAGATATTATTTTGAAGGTTATTAATATGCATTTGGATACTACTATAGTTATTAAGTCTACTATTCCTGTTGGATTTGTTAATAGTATTAAGAAAAAGTATAATATAAGTAATATTATTTTTTCTCCAGAGTTTTTAAGAGAAGGCAAGGCTTTATATGATAATTTATATCCTTCTAGAATTATTGTTGGCGATAAAACTAAAGAAGCTATTAGATTTGGTGATTTACTTAGGAAAGCATGTTTAAAACCTGATGTAGTAGTTAAATATATGGATTCTACAGAGGCTGAGGCTGTTAAGTTATTTGCGAATACATATTTAGCATTAAGGGTTTCATTTTTTAATGAGTTGGATACATATGCTGAAGTAAAGGGGTTAAATGCTAAAGATATAATTGAAGGTGTTTGTTTAGATCCTAGAATTGGTGAACATTATAATAATCCTTCATTTGGGTATGGTGGATATTGTTTACCTAAGGATACAAAACAATTGTTGTCAAATTACAGGAATATTCCTCAAAATTTGATAGAGGCGATAGTTAAGTCTAATGATACTAGAAAAAATCATATAGCAGATATGGTTCTTTCTAAAAATCCTGGTGTTGTTGGTATTTATAGGTTAATTATGAAATCTAATTCTGATAATTTTAGGGATAGTTCTGTTCTTGATTTAATTAATAGATTTATTTCTGGTGGAATCAAGGTTATTATTTATGAGCCTATGATGGATAGTTTCGAATTTATGGGTTGTGAAATTGTAAATGATTTGGTTAAATTTAATGATATGTGCGATGTTATAGTTGCAAATAGATATGATTCTTGTTTTAAATTTTTTACAAAGGACATATATACTAGAGATATTTATAATAGAGATTAAGACTTTATAGTCTTTTTTTCTTTTGACTACATATAATTATGTGGGTGATACTAGTGTTTTTTAAAAATATTCATGTAAGGATTAGAATAGTTTTATTAGTAATTGTTTTTTTATTTTTATTAATAATTGGTAAAGTTTTTTATATTCAAGTTATTTCTTATAAAAAGTTGAATGGTTATGCATCTAGTTTATGGAGTAGAAATCTTCCTATAGAAGCGAATAGGGGAATTATATATGATATTAATGGAAAGGTTTTAGCTGATAATATTACAACTACTTCTTTGGTTTTGATTCCTAATCAAATTAAGGATAAAGAGGGTACAGCTAGTAAGTTGGCTCTTATTTTAGGTGTTTCAAAGGATGATATGATGAAGCATGTTATGAAGATTGCATCTATTGAACGTGTTCATCCTGAGGGTAGGAGACTTAGTTATGATGTTGCGGATAAGATTAATGATTTAAAATTACCTGGTGTTTATTTGGTAAAGGAGTCTAAGAGATATTATCCAAATGATACTATGCTTTCTCATACTCTTGGATTTGTAGGAATTGATAATCAAGGTTTAGCTGGGTTAGAGTTAATCTATGATCAGTATTTAACTGGTAGTTATGGTGCGATTAAGTATTTTAGTGATGCGAAAGGGAATAAGCTTGAATTATCAGAAATATATGAACAACCTCAAGATGGTGTTAATATGACTTTGACTATCAATTACGATATTCAAGCTTCTATGGAGAGGGAACTTGATAATGTAGTTAGTAAGTATAATCCTGATGGTGCTTGGGGAATAGCTATGAATCCTAATACTGGTGAGATTTTGGCAATTGCTTCGCGTCCTAGTTTTTCTCCTAGTAATTATAGTAATTATAGTGTTGAAGAGATCAATCGTAATCTTCCTATTTGGATGACTTATGAGCCTGGTAGTACTTTTAAGATTGTTACACTTTCTGCTTCTGTTAATGAGGGTATTGTTGATCTTAATAATGATCATTTTTATGATGGTGGGGCTGTTACTGTAGAGGGAGCTACTTTACATTGTTGGAAACATGGTGGTCATGGTGATCAAACTTATTTGCAGGTTGTTGAGAATTCATGCAATCCGGGTTTTGTTAATTTGGGTTTGAAGTTAGGTAAGGAGAAGTTGTTTCAATATATTCGTGATTTTGGTTTTGGAGTTAAGACTGGAGTGGACTTGAATGGTGAAAGCAGTGGTATATTATTCAATATGGACCGAGTAGGGCCTGTTGAGTTAGCTACTACTGCTTTTGGCCAAGGTGTAAGTGTTACTCCTATTCAACAGATAACTGCTGTTAGCGCCGCTATTAATGGTGGAGTTTTATATAAGCCTTATATTGTTAAGAGTTTAAATGAACCTGAGACTAATAGTGTTGTTATGGAGAATAAACCTACTGTAGTGCGTCAGGTTATTTCTAAAGATTCTAGTGATATAGTTAAGTATGCTTTAGAGAGTGTTGTTCAGAATGGAACTGGTAGAAATGCTTTTATAGATGGATATCGTGTTGGTGGCAAAACTGGTACTGCTCAGAAGGTTCGTGATGGTCATTATATGGTTGGTAATTATATTACTAGTTTTATAGGTTTTTTACCTGCTGATGATCCGCAAGTTATTGTTTATGTTGCTGTGGATAACGCTAAGGGAGTTTCACAGTATGGTGGTACTGTCGCAGCTCCTATTGCTCGTAATATATTGGTTGATTCTATAAGTGCTTTAGGAATTGAGAAAAGAAGTGATGCAGGTGAGAAGAATTATAAAGTTGGTGAAAAACATTATAAGGAAATTCCAAATGTTGTAGGTATGGATATTAGTGACGCTAAGAAGTTACTTTCTGATTTTTCTTTAGAGTTTTCTGGTAGTGGTAATATTGTAAGTTATATGTCTCCTAGTGCTGGTGAAAAGATTTTAGAAGGGGATGTTGTACGTCTTTATTTAGAGGAGGAATAATATGGTTTTAACTCTTTCTATTTTGGTTATGTTTATAGGATTTATTGTTTCTGTTGTTTGTGGTATATTTTTAATTCCTATTTTAAGAAAAATAAAGGCTAA
>CAMVNW010000004.1 GCA_947168965.1 uncultured Caryophanales bacterium | reverse complement strand
TACTAATATTTTATCATAAAATTATACGTTCCTCTTGTAAATTTAAATGATCGCATGATTACTATATCGCGATTGAATAAGTTTCAAATTAACAAAAAAACCTATCTAAAACGTATCTAAACGCCTTTTTTTGATAAAAATTACTCAAAATGTTGAATTACAAAAACCCTTGTAAAGTCTTATTTTGCAAGGGTTTAAGCATTATTTACCACAACATTGTTTGTATTTTTTACCACTGCCACATGGTAAAATATTAAAACAACCAAGTAATTTTTTCCTTTTAAATTGGTATTTTTTATTTAAAACTTATAATTATTTGTTTGATAATTGTAAGTTTTTTTCGTACAACTTATCTAATAACTTATCTAAAAAAATCTATTTAATATGTCACAAAATCTTAAGTATTACGATTTATAAAAATTTCACTTTAATATTAATAGATTGTTATGTTTGAATATTTTTTAATTTCCATCTTCTTATTACTAAAGCACTTATGCCAAGTATAATTGGAAATCCAATACCTGAAAGAATACCAATTTGCAAATTATCTCCCATAATCTGTGATACATTTCCTACTATCATAGGACCCATCGATCCACCCATATCGCCAGCTAAAGCTAAGAGAGCAAACATTGTTGTCCCGCCTTTTGGAAGTATTGATGAAGAAATACTTATGGATCCAGGCCACATTATTCCAACAGAAAAGCCACATAACATGCATCCAATTAAACCTAAAATTGGAATATTGGTTAATCCAGCTAAAAGATAACAACAAAAACATAAAAGTCCAGAAAATGTCATGAATATGGTCAAATCTATTTTTTTATTAAATTTTACATATAAAACTCTGCTTAGTCCCATAAAAAATGCAAATCCACATGGTCCTACTAAATCACCTATAGTTTTTGAAACATTTAATGATGATTCAGTAAATGCAGAAGACCATTGAGCTATAACGGCTTCAGATGAACCTGCACAAACCATTAAGACAATTAATATCCAAAATATATTTGTCTTAAAGAGTTCTTTAATAGTCATTCCTTTTCCATCTTCTACAATAGGTTCAATAGGACAAGTTGCAAAATTATATACATTTAAAAGTGGTATTAATGCCCATATACATGCTAAAATACGCCAATGTTCTAATCCAAATATTGTAAAAAATAATGTTGAACCTAAAATTACTCCTACTGCACCCCAGCAATAAAATGAATGTAATAAACTCATCATTCCATCCTTATTTTCAAAAGGACATGCTTCTACTATTGGACTACATAAAACTTCAATCAATCCACTTCCAATAGCATAGATAATAACGCAAATAATAATTCCTATAAAAGGGTTAGGCAAAATACTAGGTAAGATTGCCAAACCAATAAGTCCAATTGCAGAGGTTATTTCAGATATTATAATACTTATTCTATAGCCAATTTTATCTACAAATTTTGTGCATGCAAAGTCTATTACAATCTGTGTAATATAGAAACAAGTAGGAATAAGAGCCAATTCCCCAAATGATATATTATATGTTTTATAAAATGTTATAAATAGTAATGGGGCAAAATTAGCAGATATTGCTTGTGTAATAAATCCTAAATAACACGCCAATAATGTTTTTTTATAGTTTTTGTTCATATAACCACTCCTTTATTAATTATATCATGCACATGTCTTTTAAAGGTTGATTTAGGATAAAAAACTTATCTAAAACTTATCTAAACGCCTTTTTTGAGGTATAATTACCTAAAAATTGTAATCAAGAAAAAGCTCGCAAGTCCTTTATTTATAAGGCTTTGTGAGCTTATTTGCCGTGGCACATTTTATACTTGCGTCCACTCCCACATGGACATGGATCATTACGACCAACTTTTTCAGATTTCTTAGGAGTTTTCTTAGCTACCTTAGATTCATCATCAGCAGCCTTACCCTTAACAACTTCTTTTCTCTCTGCATTTTGTCTAACCTCAGCTCTAAGTAAGAAAGTTGTTGTTTCCTTATCAATAGTATCTAATAAATCTTCAAATAATTCATATCCTTCAGTAGTATATGCACGTAAAGGATTCTCTTGAGCATATCCTCTTAAATGAATACCTTCTTTTAAAATACTCATAGTATTAATATGTTCCATCCAATATGTATCAATAACTCTTAAAGAAATAGCTTTTTCAAATTCAGAAACAATTTCTGAAGGAATACTAGATAATTTTTCATCATATTCAGATAAAACTTTTTGACTTAATACATCAGTAACACTTTCAGCACTTTGATTATCTAAATCTTCCATTGAAATATCAGTCTTAACAACTTGATTAACAGCTTCAATTATCTCAGATAAATCATTTAAAGTTAAATATCCTTCAGGTTCAATATGATCTTCAACCAATGAAGAAATATAATTCTTTATCATTTCTACAACAACACTATGAATATCATCAGTATCTAATATTTCATTACGCATACCATATATTACTTCTCTTTGTTTATTGATAACATCATCATATTGAAGTATTGTCTTTCTCATATCATAGTTATTACCTTCAATTCTTTTTTGAGCAGTTTCAACAGAAGAAGATAACATTTTATTTCTTATAGACATTTCATCATTAAAACCAACACGTTGTAATATAGTTTTAGCTCTATCAGTACCAAATCTTACTAATAAATCATCTTCAAAAGAAACACAGAATTGAGAAAATCCAGGATCTCCTTGACGTCCACTACGACCTCTTAACTGATTATCAATACGACGAGATTCATGACGCTCAGTACCAATAACAGCAAGACCACCTAATTCCTTAACTTCATCAGTTAACTTAATATCAGTACCACGACCAGCCATATTAGTAGCAATAGTTACAGCACCTTTTTCACCAGCTTTAGCAATAATCTCAGCTTCACGTGCATGATTCTTAGCATTTAATACTTCATGAGGTATATGAGCCTTCTTAAGCATATCAGACAATAATTCACTAGTTTCAACAGCAATAGTACCAACTAATACTGGTTGTCCTTTAGCATGTCTTTCTTTAATTTCATTAACAATTGCTTTATATTTACCTTTTTTAGTCGCAAATAATAAATCACCAAAATCCTCACGAATAACTGGTTTATTAGTAGGAATTTGAATAACATACATGTTGTAGATATCTCTAAATTCCTCTTCTTCAGTTTTAGCAGTACCAGTCATACCTGAAATTTTCTTATACATTCTAAATAAATTTTGGAATGTAATAGTAGCTAAAGTCTTAGTTTCCTCTTGAATTTGAACACCTTCCTTAGCTTCAATAGCTTGATGCAATCCATCAGAATAATTACGCCCCTTCATTAAACGACCAGTAAATGGATCAACAATAATTACTTCACCATTCTCAACAACATAATCAAAATCCCTCTTCATAGCAAAATTAGCACGAAGCGCTTGATTTATAAAATGAACTAAAGTTGAATTATTAATATCATATAAATTATTTACTCTAAAATACTTTTCAGCCTCACTTACACCCTTATCATCAAGTGTAACAGCCTTTAACTTTTCATCATAAACATAACCGTCATTTTCTTTTAATTTCTTTGCAAAACTATCAGCTTGTTTATAAAGATTTGCAGAATGCATAGACCCACCAGAAATAATTAATGGAGTTCTAGCCTCATCAATTAAAATAGAGTCAACCTCATCAACAATAACAAAATTAAAAGGTCTCATAACACGGTCACTAGCTTTAATAACCATATTATCTCTCAAATAATCAAAACCAATTTCATTATTAGTTGAATACATAATGTCTGAATTATATGCAGCCTTTTTTTCTTCAATGCTAGAATCTCTATAATTCTTACCAACAGTAAGACCTAAAAATTCATAAACTTTTCCCATCCAATCAGCAGCAACACCAACTAAGTATTCATTAACTGTAACAATATGAACACCTTCACCTGTTAAAGCATTCAAATAAGCAGGCATAGTACAAGTTAAAGTTTTACCTTCACCTGTTTTCATCTCAGCAATATTACCATAATGAATTGCTAAACCACCTAAAATTTGAACAAAGAAAGGTTTCTCACCAATAGTACGATAAGCAGCCTCACGAACAGTCGCAAAAGCTTCAACCTTAATATCCTCTAAAGTCTCACCATTAGCAAGTCTCTCCTTAAATAAAAGAGTCTTCCCCTTTAATTCTTCATCACTTAATTTACTATATTCAGAATCCAAAGCATCAATCTCACGAGCAATTGATTCAAACTTTTGTAATTCCTTATATTCATGGTCAAATATCTTCTTAAAAAAATTCATCTTGACCCATCCTTTCTACATTTTTCCTAGTACATTAAACATTTTATCAAAAAAAAATAAAAAATAACAGTATTTCAAGAAAAAAAGGCAATTATTTTGCCTCTAAAATACCATAACCAGTATCTTTTCTCTTATAAACGACACAAAAAGCGCCAGTTTTATCATTTTTAAATAAGAAGAAATCATGACCAATTAACTCCATTTGTAAAATTGCTTCTTCCTCACTCATAGGTTTAGTATCAATGACTTTTCTCTTAACAATTGTATCATCAACGTCCTCTGATGCATCAACATCAAAATCATTAAACACAATAGTTTGTTTTAAATTCTTACGAGCCTTAGTTTTATTCTTACGAATTTGTCTTTCCAATTTATCAGAAACCAAATCAATAGCTGCATATAAATCAACATTCTTTTCCTCAGCCCTTAAAACCATCTTACTTGCAGGAATAGTGACCTCAACAATTTGTTCCTTGCCACGAACTCTAAGATTAATAGTAGCAGTTAAATCAGTATCCTTAAAATACTTTTCAATTCTTCCAATCTTAGATTCAACATAACCCTTAATTGCGTCAGTAACCTCTATATTCTTTCCATGGATATTAAATTTCATAATATCATCCTCCCAATATTATTATACCATTATAAAACAAGTAAAGTCCATAAAAGAAAAAAAATTCACAAAAATATCAAAAAAAAAACTACTACACCAAAGCAGTTTTAATTTCAACAACATTTTTAGCTTGAAGACCTTTATCAGTTCTAACAAGTTCAAATTCAACATATTGTCCTTCAACTAAAGTCTTATAACCACTAGACAATATTGAAGAATAATGAACAAAAATATCTTCACCCTCCTTATATTCAATGAAACCAAAACCCTTATCATTATTGAACCATTTTACTTTACCTTTCATATCAAAAATCTCCCTTCTAGTAAAATCGCTTACATTAAAAATATACATCATTTAACACAATAAATTCAATAAAAACGAATCATCAAAATTCGACATATTTTTTACCGTGCAACATTACCATTATACTATGCGTAAAATACACAAAAAAAATTAAAAGCATAAACAAAAAAGAATAATACACAAAACATAAAAATAATTAACATAAAATTAAAAAACAATAATTAAAACTCTTCAAATAACCTTAAACGACAAATAAAAAAATATTAAAAAAAATAGAATTATACTTGCATCAAGAGGTAAAAATATGAAGAAGTTTGTATTGGATAAATGTATGGAAATAATTAAACAAAACAAACAACTAGATGAAACAAAACTTGCAGAAATAAAATATGGGCTAGAAGGATTATACTTAATGATTACCAAATTAATAGTAATTACAACAATAGCCATAATATTAAAAATTACAAAAGAATATTTAATATTTATGATAATTTACTCAATTATGAGAACACCATCATTTGGAATACACGCTAAAAAAAGTTGGATATGCTTACTAACATCTACAATGTCATTCATAGGAATACCACTTATCGCAATATACATAAAACTAAATATAACAACAAAACTAATAATAGGGTTATTATCAATAATAGGTATCGCACTTTTTTCACCAGCAGATACACATAAAAAACCTATAATAAATAAAAAAAGAAGAAGAATTTATAAAATACTCTCAACAATTATCGCATCAACATATATACTACTTTCAATAATAATAAAAGATAATTTCATATCAAATTGCTTCTTCTATGCAACAATACTACAAAATATATTAATATCACCAATTACATATAAATTATTTAAAATGCCTTATAACAACTATAAGACATACATTAAAACACATGGTTTAAATTATTAATTTAAACATAGAGAATAAAAAGGAGGTATAATATGGAATTCTTAGCTAATATTTTATCTAACATTGGTGGAGCTCTAGCTGACACAAGTTCAAAAGCTTGTATGTTTGTAATGTTTGACGAACCAGAATGCCCAGAAAGCTTAATCAAATAAATAAAAAAATACTTAGAAATTTTCTAAGTATTTTTTATTTTAACCTTAACAATTTGTTTAAATACATCTTTTTTAACGCTTCTTTCATTCTCAAAAATATCAGTTTCAGATAATATCTTTTTAACTAACGATAAGCCATATCCATGACCATCACCCTTAGTAGTATAGCCTTCTTCATCCAATCTTTCAAAATCAATATTCCCATTAAATCTATTAGATATATCAATAACTAGTTTATTATCATCTACATATAAACATATCATTATACGTTTATCATCAATATTTCTACTTTCTTCAATCGCATTATCAAGTAAAACACCAACAATCTTACACAATCTATAATTATCTTCCATGCCTAAATCTTCAAGATCAATCTTACGTACATCACGACTAACATCCAAACTAAATAAAATATTTTCATCCTTCATAACCAACATTTTCTGATAAATAATACCCTGTAAACCACCAGAAGGAATAGTCATTACCCTAGTATATAAAGACTCATCATCTTCCATTTGATCCTTAACAATAGTCTCAATATACTTAACAACATCCTTATCATTCTTCTTAATCATATTTTTAATAATTAATAATTGATTCTTATTCTCATGATTATCAACTCTCTGACGATCAACCATATCTTCATATTGATGAAGACTCTCCATTAAAGAATCATTCTCAGCTTTTATAAGAATACTATTATTTCTCTCATTTAAACTTCTATATATAATATATGAATAAATAACCACTAAAAAAGAATTAATCAAAATAATAAGAATTGAATTCAATCTATAATAAATAGTAGCCATCAAAAAATTTATACAAAGCATTACAAATAAACAAATTAAAAATAAATATTTAAATTTTATTTTTGAAGTTAAATTTAA
Source organism: uncultured Caryophanales bacterium (assembly GCA_947168965.1). Lineage (GTDB taxonomy): Bacteria > Bacillota_I > Bacilli_A > RF39 > UBA660 > UBA3631. The sequence goes on along the minus strand of CAMVNW010000004.1, from coordinate 43,191 downwards.
TAATTTAGTATAAAACATTACTATAAATGATCTGCTACAGAAAAATATGAAAACAAAAGAAGTCAAGAGATTACCGCAAGAAGTAAAGAACACATCATCACTTATTTCTGAAGCACTTACTCTAAAAAAACACATAACAAGTAAAGCACACAATACATCAGAAATAGTAAGTAAAAAATGACTATAAATAGTACTTACTATAACCTCATTAAGCTTTTTTCTAAAAATAAGAAAATTACATAAGCAAAACAACAACATGTCAAGAATCATTCTGACATAAGCACTTGTATAAAAATAAGTTAAAAAGCCAAGAAAAAACATAACTAATAACGAAAGATAAAAAATAATGTTTTTAAAATTGATTTTCTCTTTATAAAATTGAGACCAACTAAAAATCTGAGCAAAACATAAAACTAAAAAAGAAATACAATTAAAAGTTTTAATCACTTAATACCAATCCCTTCTTATAATTAGAAGACAACAAATCAATAGTACTACCATCATCAAATTCAATAATATTATTATGTTTATCAATTACCCTTACTCTACTCATATTAACAAAACAACTTCTATGAGTTTGAACCAAACAATTATCACATAATTCAAGTACATCACGTAAAGTTAAGCTAACACTATATTGAGTATAACTAGTCTTAATAATACTTCTTCTTGAATTAGATTCTTTTGTAACATATAAAATATCATTCAAAGGAATAGTATAAATTGTACCCCTATCATTAAATTTAATAGATACTTTATGATGAATATATTCCAAAGCCTTACTTAATGAATTATAAAGCTTATTCTCAAAATCATCAAATTTAGATAAGAAAGTTAAAAACATTAAATCATCCTGAAGCAATACCATACCTGCTTCATTATGAACAGTAACAAAAATAATAATACTATCAACATCAAACTTTCTAATCTTTCTCGCAACATCTATACCTGATGAATTTTTAGTTTCTATATCCATTATATAAATCTTATTAGGTAAATCAGACTTCATAATAGAATTAAAACTAGAATCATATTCATCAAAAACATGAGTTTTATAAATAAACTTATTCTTCATCATAAGTTTTGTAATAACCTGACAGATAATATCAGAAAACTTCTTAATATCATCAACAACAATAAAATTAATCATAAATCTCACCTTACTAATTGGTTGCTTAAAGTTAATCCCGCACAATTATAATAGTATCACAACTAAAAAAATAAATCAATCCAAATTTTTCCAATAACAAAGCAAAAAAAAGTTAAACACCATAGTTAACTTTTTTCCTCTTTATAAAATATTTTCTAATCCAATCAAAAGGTATTACACTCATTGAAAGTAACAACATAAAATTAAACTCACGAAAATTTAATCCAACAGTTCTAAACAAACTTCCCCCATAATAAATTAAAATAATTTGTACAATCGCAATAAAAATAATAACACTTAAAAAAACTTTATTCTTAAATAAATTAGCAAATATATTAATACGACTAGTCCTTGCATTAAAACTATTAAAAATACCAATAAAAATAAACAACCCAAAAAAAGCACTCATCAAATATTCATTATTCTCCCCATCTCTAAATATAGAAGAAATAATAGGTAATTTTAAAAACAATAAACACAAAATAGAAGAATAAAGCCCAGTAAGAATAATCTCATTTTTCATATAACTATTAATAATAGGTTCATCCCTTTTTTTAGGATACTCATCCATATACTCAAGTAATGGAGGTTCATACGAAAACGCTATACCAGCTAAAGTATCCATTACCATATTAATCCATAACATCTGAATAACAGTAACAGGAGTTTCAATACCAATAAAAGGACCTATTATAGATAAACCAACAGCACATATATTAACAGTAAGCTGAAAAATAATAAACTTTCTAATGCTTTTAAAAATAGTTCTGCCAAATAAAATTGACTTAGAAATGGACATAAAATTATCATCTAAAATAATAATATCACTTGCTTCCCTAGCTACCTCAGTACCACTTCCCATAGCAAACCCAACATCAGCCTTTTTTAAAGCAGGAGCATCATTAACACCATCACCAGTCATACCAACAACAAGACCTAATTCCTGACTAAGACGAACTAACCTACTTTTATCTCTTGGAAGAGATCTAGCAACAATTCTCAATTTAGGAATAATTTTCTTAACTTCATCATCAGACAAAGCAGACAATTCATCACTAGTAAGAATTACATCATCAAAAGAATTTAAAATACCAACCTCCTTACCAATAGAAACAGCAGTATTCTTATTATCACCAGTAATCATAACAGTTTGTATATGCGCCCTATTAACAAGCCTAATACCATCAATTGCTTCCTTCCTAATCTCATCTTTAATAAACATTAAACCTAAAAAAACTAAATTATCCATACTATTAGTATTACCATAAGCAAAAGCCAAAACCCTTATACCAGAACTTGCCTTAATACCAATAATCTCATTAATCTTTTTTTTATCATATAAAGTCCTTATAATACCAGACTCACTATAATACTTACTACATTTAGATAAAACCACCTCCGGAGCACCCTTTATCAAATTATACTTTTTGCAATTGTCGTTAACATAAGTACTAGAAAACTTACTTTCACTATCAAAAGGAACATTAGAAATTTTTAAAACATCTCTAAAGTTATCATTAAAAAATCCAAGAACTGCTCTATCAGTAATATTACCTCCAACAATACCATTCACACCATAACTACTTGAATTATTATAAATTGAACACATTTTAACCATATCATATAATTGACTTCCTAACAAATCAGTCTCCGACTTATACTCTTTAAAATCACCACTCATAAAACTAACAACCTCTAATTTACCATTAGTCAAAGTACCAGTTTTATCAGAAAATAAAATATTTATATTACCAGCAGTTTCAATACCAACCATTTTTCTTACCATTACATTATTCTTAACCATTCTCTTCATATTAGAAGATAAAACAAGAGTAATCATCATAGGAAGACCTTCAGGAACAGCTACCACAATAACAGTAACACTTAAAGTAAGAGCATATAAAATATAACCAAACATAACACGAAAATTAAAAACAGTATTTAAAATTTGATTAAAATTAAAACCATTATCAATAACTATAACATTAAATAAATATGAAAAACTAACAAGTAAAGCACCAACATATCCCAATTTACTAATAGATTGAGCCAAATCACGTAATCTTATCTTTAATGGACTTTCAGGTTGTTGTTCCTGAAGCTCAAGAGCAATTTCACCATAAAAAGTTTTGTCCCCAACCTTTGTAACCAACATAATAGCCTCACCAGAATAAACAACAGTTCCCTTAAACAAAGATTTGTCAGAAGAAATAGACTTATGAGCTTCCCTAGCCTCACCATTTATAGAAGATTCATCAACACTTAAAGAACCACTAACAATAACACCATCAGCAGGAATCTTATCACCAGTTTCAAGTAAAACAATATCATTAACAACAATATCATCAATACTAATAGAAGAAACAACACCATTTCTTCTAACTCTACATCTTAACTTAGATGACTCCTCCTGTAATTTTAAAAAAGCCTTTTCACTTCCATACTCAGAAATCGTCGAAATCAAAGAAGCAATCATGATTGCAATAACAATACCAATAGTTTCATACCAATCAAAATTCTTAAATAAAAAAACAATCTTAACACCTAAAGCAATTAATAATATTTTAATTATAGGATCACCAAAAGAAGAAATAAATAATTTAAAAAAACCATCCTTATTTTTACCAATAATAGTATTTTTTCCATATTTTTCTCTATTTATTATAACCTCTTCATCACTAAGACCATTTTTAATATCCATGCATGTCCCTCCTAAAAAAATATATTTAAGAAAAACAAATAATATTTAAAAAACTAATCGACAAAAAAAGGACTATTGTCCTTTAAATTGATTATACCAATCATCAAACTTTGACTTTCCCTTATTATATCCACTATCTAATAAATCAGTAAAAGAATTATAATCATCAACAGTCTGTTCAATAAATAAATCCTTGTACTTCTCTAATTTAGAATAATTTTCTTCTCCCAACATATCCTTTGAAAATTCCTTAATATTCTCACTACCGGAAGAAATCAATTCACTTGCCTTATCATAAGCTAAACCACTACCACTAGAAATCTTTTCCTTATAATCAGGATACTTAGAACAAATAAGAGAATCAATAGTTGAAATATCAGAAAGTAATTGTTGACGAGCCATATCAGTCATATCATCAAACTTAACTCCATTAATCTCACCATCATAAAATAAGAAATCAACACAATAAATAAAATACAATTTCCCCTTTTCCAATAAAACTTCAGAATTATAATTCTCTTTTATTTCATCACCCAAATACTTAAAACGATTCATAACAACCATATCATTATAAGAATATGTAGGAAAAGTGCCAACAACAGTATCAATATACTTTTTAGAAGAACTAGTAGTAGAATTAATAGTAGAACTAGTAGTTACAACAGTAGTATTCAAAGTTGTAACAACATTACCTAATGAAGAAACAGAAGAACTAACTGAATCCTTTTTTTTAGAACAACCACATACAGAAAAAATAACAACACCACTTGTTAAAAAAGCAAAAAACTTACTATAAAATTTATAATTAATCATCATATCACCTCAACTATTTTTGTTGACTATCTTCATATTCCTTTATAACATTATAAATACAAGAATAACTACGTCTTGCATAAAACTTACAAAACTGTCTTATACTAGCATTACTTCTCTTATATAAACTAATTATTTTTCTCTTTTCATCATCACTTATAGTATTAATAGGCTTTCTATTCTTATTACCATGAACAAAACTAACATTATTAGCAATTACATCCTTTTTTAATTTCAAAATATATTTAGGATGATAACCAGTAATTTCAGCAATCTCAATGTAAGATAAAAATGATTCATTATTAAGCTTTCTTTTTATTAACTTAACAGCTTCTTCCTTATTTTTTTCCATAATCTCACCAACTCAAATATATCACAAAAGTAATATTTTTACAAGATAATAATTAATAATTTATAAATGTAAAATAACTATCTAGTCTTTGGAAATAATTTATCATTTAAAGATAAAATCTCAGAATAACTAATTTCCTCATCAATAGGAAGTAAAACCTCCTCATAAGAACCATCAACACCAATAGCGACATACCAATCCTCACCACAATAATAATCCTTATACTTTTGAGGATAAAAAGGTTCAAATAAACATTTCTTTTTTTCATAAATAGAAGAATCAGTTTCCATAATAACATCAAGAGCACGTAGCCTTGTTATAATAGAAGGATTTGGTTTATTAATAATACTACCTCTCTTCTTATAATAAACATTCTTAATAGAGGCATCAAAATCTAAATCAACACCTTCTTTAGAAAAAACTTTAATAGCCCTATTATATAAATCAGCATGAGGAAACAATGTAACAAATCTAGAATCCTCTACTACATCATAAGACTTATTATCATTACAAGAAGAAGTATTAACAAAAATATAATCTATATTATCATCAACAGATTTAGAAACAATCTGTTTAGCAATTTCTTCATAAACCTTAATAGAATATTTAGTGTTTAAATTAGAAACAAGTTGAATGACATTTCCCCTACGAAAAACAAAAATCCGAGAATCCAATTCACCAAGTTCATTTCTAACTAAAATAACATCCCCATTATCACCAGTTAAAACCTCGTTAAAAGCATCAGTTCCTATCTTAATACAACTATAGCCCTTCACCTTATGACCAATCAATAATCTTTCAATATCAGAAAAAACACCTGACTCAAAACTATGATCATCATAAGAAAAAGAAACAGAAGGAATATGAGTAGATTTTCTATACAACATCTTAATATAAAAATCTAAATATTCTTTAGCAATATCAACACCAATAACAGAAATAATATCCTGACCCAAAGCACAAACATCAATATCATCAATAGAAGCATATATATTAGAATAATTAATTAAATCACATAAATTATCTCTATCAGAATAAGATAAAACCTTTTCACTAACAACATCATATTGAGATAAAATATTTATAAACGTATTAACATCTAATTCAGGAAATAAATCAATATATGAAATTAACCATTTAACAGGTTGAATTAATTCTCTATTATCTAAAACCTTTTCCAAAGAATCACTAGAAATATAATTTACTAACTTAGACAAATTATCATAATACCTTAAATCATCAAATATTAAAAAATTATTATAATTAAAACCAATCTTAGACAAAGCAGAATAAGAAATATAGTTCAAATTACTAGGTAAACAAATATTATCAACAAATTCTAACTTAGAATTCTCAAACTTTTTACAAATGAAACTAATAATTTTTTCATTAGAACAATTAATCAAATCACTAACATAATTATAATCCAAAAAACCATTAGTATTAAAATAATTAACAATTTTTTCCATATCATTATAAGAAATATTTACACCCTTTTTATTAATATATTTATTATTAACAATATCATGTACAATAGAATTTATAATATCATTATATTGATCTTCATTAACACCTAAAGAAGAATATTGAGAAAACTTAATATAATTAGAAACAATATTAATTTTTTTGCTAGTTAAAAGTAATTTTTTCTTTTTTTCATTAAGACTAAAATTAGGAATAATATCCTTAATAATACTCTTCTTTTGATTACTAAAAAAACTATCCTTCTTACGATTTAAAACATTATTACAAAAAATGGAAGTAGTATCAAGTGTAATAGAACCAGTACACATATAAATAATATAAAAATCATAAATATTTTTCATAATATATTCATAAGATAAAAAATGGTCAGTAAAAGAATAAATATCATTAATTATATCCGTAATAGGAGAATAATTAGAAGAATTTGATTTAACAAAAGAAGAATATATAGAATCATTCAAACTATCAATACTACTATACTTAAAAGAAGCTTTATTATATCTAATACTAATAACAGAATTAATCAACTTATCTAAATTATGATAACATTCCTCTTGGAAATCAATATCAGATTGAGACTTATTAATTTTAAAAACATCAACCAAATCATCTAAAAGTAAAGAATCAACCTTAGAACCAAAATCTACATTTAAAAAAGGTAAATTAACAAGAGGTATATTATTCTTAATACAATCATTAATCGCAGATATTCGCTCATCATCACTTAAATATGAACGATATAACTCATACTGAGGTAAAAACTTCATAATATAACGATTACCACATAAACTAGGATTATTTTTTAAATCAGAAACAGTTATAGTATATTGCTTAAAAACATCATTTAATAAATTATCATCAAAATAACATTTTTCACCTGAATACCTAATTAAACAAGGATTACCCTTAACAGCTTGCCTCATCACAAAAGAAACATTACATAAAGAAGGATTCATAATTAAATCTTTCTCATCAACATTAAAATCTTTATTCATAACATAATTAACAATAGACTTATCAATATTATTAAAATCGAAAAAAACAATACAAGAAGGATCCTTATATAATGATTTTAATAATAAATCATAATTACTACGTAAATCTGGATTTAAATAATAATCTTGCTTATTAGGAATATACATAACCCCCACCTCTAACATATTATACTATAAAATAAAAACAAGGGAAACCCTTGTTATAAAAACTTAAGATTAGCAATATCATCATTTATAATAGTAACTAAACTTTCAATATTAAACTTATCAAAAGAAGCAGTAATATCTTCAACAGGTTTTAAAAATAAATCCAATCTATCAGAAAGAATCTGAGCCAAAGTAGGAACCTCAATACCAATAGAAAGTAAATATTCAATAACCTTACAAACATCATTTTTATTATAAATAATTACATTAATAATATTTTCATAATTATTATTTTTAATAATATTTAAATCTTCATCACTTAAACCATACTTTTTCAAAAAATCCATTATATCACCTCTGAATTTCTTGTAATATTTTTATTTAACCAATATGTTTTTTTATCATTCAAACTTCTAAAAATAGGTTTACTATTTTTACGAGCTAAAATGATATTTGAAGAAATACTCTTCAATCTATAATATGAAGTTGTTAATCTTAAAGGATTATTCTTAATATAATCACTTAATCCACATTCAGTAAATCCAGATCTAGAAGTAGCTAAAAAAGGATTAATAACTAAAATACTAAATACCTTATTAGAAATATCCATATCAGATAAAATAGTAATATTCTTTGATAAATCAGGAGTAATCAAAGATAACATATTATATTTAAAACAATCACTAACACTTCTGTTATTTGCCTCTAACATAGAAATATTATCATTGAATAACTCATTGCAAGGATTAATATATTTCATATTCTCAATAACATAGAATTGATCAGAATCAGAAAAATTATTCAATACTGAAGAAATATCTTTATCTTTAGAAATGAAAACACCAGGTATCTTAAATAAATCAGATATATTCATATCATATTGATTAGAAATATTATATATTCCAGAAAGAATATCAACATTAGACCACAATAATATTAAAAATAACTGATTACTATTAAGTGTTATATTATTATCAAAAAGATAATTAACAATACTGTCATTATTCTCCTTATTTGTATATTCAACAAGTATATTTCTTTCAATATCACTATAAGAATCAAAATCTATATCAATTTTTTTAAGTAAAATTCGTAATTCAATTTCCTCTTTTACATTGCCCTCTAAATTCAAATTATAATTTTTACTGTTATTACGTAATATTTCAAATTTACACTTTAAAACATCATCAATCGAAACATCATTATCAGTAAAAATCTCATCAAGAGTATCAATATCTCTAACAACACCAGTTCCAATTTCAGAACTTAAACTTTTACATTTAGAAATAAAACTTTCCAAATATTCCTTAGTTTCCAAATTTTTATTTTCTAATTCTTCCCTGTAATTATTAACAATCTCGTAAACACCTTTAACTAAATCCTCTTGACTCTCATCTAAAGAAAGATCTAATCCACTGTTTTTACCATTGAGTACTATTTTAATCATATCAATATTCGAAATAATACCATCAACAGTATCAGAATCAGTAATATTTAATAATATCTTCTTCAAAGACTCATTATCAACATTAACAACATTATTAATATCACTAAATAATTCCTCTACCTTTTTATAATCATCAATTTTTTTAATTTCATTTTTTGTTTCAGATAACATTTTTAATTTATCATGAATAATATTAGAAAGTAAATCAACTAAATAATTTCTAAGTTTCATAAATACCTCCTACTCATCACCAAGAAGATTACTTAAATCACTTATCTGATCTTGAATCTTATTGTTTTGCTCTTTCATATTACTAATGTCATCATCCACATCATCAACAACTATACCAGAAGAATCCAAAAACTCTAAATTACACTTAATCGCAATATTCAAAATCAAACTAATCTCATCTTTAGATAACTTACATTTATCAATTGCTTCCTCAAAAACATCAACATCTTCTATTAAACCATTAAATTTTTCCTCATCAATAATTTCAAACAGTTTAGAATAACTATCAACTTTAGATTCAAACTCTTCTTTATCCTTCTTTAATTTATCATCAGATAACAATTTATCATAATATTTAGATATTTTTTCGTTGATACTTTTAACATCCTTAACAGATTCATTATATTGTGGAAAATTACTCTTATCAATAGACTTACAAGCATCAATCAAATACTTTGCAGTCTTAATCTTACTAATCTCAGTATTAGAAAGTGGAAAAACACGCTCAAAAACTCTAGATAAAATTGTTTCATCATAAAATGGTAAAAGCAAACAATCACTTTTACTGTAATTAACAACATCACCTAAAGTCATAATAAAACTTTCCTCATTTTCAATATCAGAAATATTTTTTCTATAATCAACAATAATATTATCTAAGTTAGTCTTAAACTTAGACATTACGTCTTTCACATTATCCATATTTTCCACCCTCATTATTCTAATAATAATTATAACAAAAAAATCAAAAAATAAATACCCCTAAAATAAAAATAACTTAACTTTTTATTGACAAAAAAATAAAAAAGTAATTTATCTCACGATAAAATTACTTTTGAACTTTTATTTCTTCAAGTTTATCATTAATGTCTTCCTCATAGAATCTATAGGTTGCTAAAAGAATAATTGCAATCGGTAAAGCAATAATAATACCTCTAATACCATATAAAATTCCACCAGCAAATACAGCAAATATAGTTAAAATTGTAGGAATATTATTAGTTTTACCATAAACACGAGGAGAAATAATATAACCATCTATATTTGGGAAAACTAAAGTAACAATAAGAGTAAAAATGAATAACCACTTATTAACAAAGAATGCAGTAATACAAGCAATAATATTAGAAAATAATCCACCAAAATAAGGAATTACAGTAGTAACCGCACATAAAATACCTAACAATAAATAATAAGGATGACCTATTATAAAAAATATAATTGTATACTCAAAAAATTGAATAATAATAAACTTCTCAAGGCCAACAAAATATTGACTTACTTCATAATCAAGTTTCTTTAAATAATTATAAGTACGCTTATGACGTCTCTTAAGCACCTTTTTTAACTTAAATCTAATTCTATCCATATCATTCAAAAAATAAATAGAAGTAATAAAACAAATAATAAACTTACTAAAGAAATCAATAGATTTAGAAATAAATGAAAATGAAAAATCACTTATAGACTTACCATAACTATTAACAAGACCATTAATATCAGTAAGATTCTCCTGAATAGAATGTAAATCGATATTATATTTACTGGAAACATCTTGAACAAAAGTTAACACTAATCCACTCAACGCACCAATTTGTTCGTTAATAATTGGAATTAATAACTTGATTAAAATAATTAAAAAACCAATTATACAGACAAGAATTAAAGTTAAAGCTAAAGACTTCCTCATACCTTTCAACTGTAACTTTAATAAAATTGGATATAAAGCATAAGCAATAACAAAACTTATAATAAAAGGAGAAAAAATAGCAAGCGTCTTATCAACGACATATTTCCATAAACCAACAGTATTATAAAACAAAAAACAAATACCAAGTATTAACAAAATATTTAATAACTTATAATTTAACTTTTTATCACTCATATTACCATCCCATTCTAACTATATTATAACATCAAAAAATAATTAAAAAAACATACAAAAAAACAAAAAACAAAAAAAAAGACAAATAAATGTCTACACAAATAAATCAAAAGGATACCTATTTGGAATATGTTCCTCAAAAACCATTAATTCATGAGTTGTTGGATGCTCAAAACTTAAATAATAAGAGAACAATGCAATTTGTTCACCTACTCTAGCATTTTTATTATAACGTTGATCACCAAATAAAGGATATCCACGACTAGAAAACTGTACTCTAATTTGATGAGATCTACCAGTAATTAAATTAATATCAACTAAAGATAAACTATCTTTAGAAGAAACAACACTATACTCCAAACTAGAATCCTTACCACGAGAATCAACATAAACCATATTAGTACGATTATCCTTTAATAATTTATCATTTAAAATTCCAGATCCAGTCATATTACCACAAACAACAGCATAATACCTTTTATTAATCTTCTTAACTCTAACTTGTTCACTAAGCCTACTAGCAGCCTTACTAGTCTTAGCAAACACCATAACACCACCAACAGGTCTGTCAAGTCTATGAATAAGGCCCAAATAAACATTACCAGGCTTATTATACTTTTCCTTAATATAATTCTTTAAATAACTAAGTAAATCTAAATCCCCACTATCATCAGAACAAACAGGCATATTTACAGGTTTAACTACAACTAAAATATGATTATCTTCAAAAAGAATCTTAACCATTAGATTGCCATCTTCCACAAATACCACAAGGTAAAATCAAATCATTATTATCAATAGGAAGACCCACCTCATCAGCATCAACTACCCCGCCAAAACGAGGAACAAGAGTAGTCTTTAAAATATTATATAAAACAGTACTAGAAATACCTGTAGTATAAGCATTAATTAAAAAGAATAATGGTTCATCAGATAAAATATCTAAACAAGCAGTAATCAAATTATATAAATTGTGTTCAAACTTCCAAACCTCACCATTAGGTCCCCTACCATAACTAGGAGGATCCATAACAATTGCGTCATATTTGTTTCCTCGACGAGCCTCACGAAGAACAAACTTCAAACAATCATCAACAATAAACCTAATCTTATTATTTTCTAAATGAGATAACTGCATATTTTCCTTAGCCCATGAAACCATACCTTTGGAAGCATCAACATGAACAACCTCAATAGCACCAGCACTACTACAAGCCATAGTCGCACCACCTGTATAAGCAAATAAATTCAAAACCTTTATAGGTCTGCCAGCATTCTTAATTTTATCCATCATAAAATCCCAATTAACAGCCTGTTCAGGAAATAAACCAGTATGCTTAAAATTAGTAGGACTAACCTTAAAAGTTAAATTCTTATAATCAACAGTCCAATAATCATCTAACTTCTTATAAAAATCCCAATATCCTCCACCTTTATCACTTCTATGATAAAAGCCATCAACATGACCCCAATCACTACTTATAGGCCACATAGCTTGAGGATCAGGTCTTCTTAAAACAACACCATTCCAACTTTCTAACTTTTCACCATTACCAGCATCAATTAATTTATAATCTTTCCAATCATGACTCAATCTCATAAAATCACCACACTAATTATACCAAAATAAAACAGTAAAGAAAAGAGATACAAAACGTATCTCTGAAACTGCAATATATTATCTCTTTGAAAATTGTGGAGCACGACGTGCTGCTTTAAGACCTGGTTTCTTACGTTCTTTAACACGAGAATCTCTTGTAATAAATCCAGCTCTCTTAAGGATTTTTCTAAAACTATTTTCACTATCTTCATTAGCTTTATCATACTCTAACAATGCACGAGTAATACCTAATCTAATAGCTCCAGTAGCACCAGTAAATCCTCCACCGTTTACTTTAACATCAATATCAAATGATTCTTCTGTTCCTGTAGCAACTAAAGGTTGTTTTAAATCCATAACATTAGTTTCATATGGAAAGAAATCTCTAACATCTCTACCATTAACAGTAATTTTTCCTTTACCAGGAACCATTTTAACTTGAGCAACAGATGCTTTTCTTCTACCTGTTCCTAAAAAAACTCTTTTATTAGCCATTTAAAACCCTCCTTAGTCCATCTTTACAGGCTTTTGTGCCATGTGAGGATGTTCACTACCTGCATAAACAAATAATTTTTTGTAAGTAGAACGTCCTAATCTTCCTTTTGGAAGCATTCCTTTGATAGCTCTTTCAACCATTTCAACAGGATAATTTTCTTTCATTTCGCGAGCAGTTCTTTCTCTTAATCCACCAGTATATCCACTGTGATTATAATAAATTTTGTCATCTAACTTATTACCAGTTAAATTAACTTTTGAAGCATTAACAACGATAACATAATCTCCACAATCAACATGAGGAGTAAATGTAGGTTTATGCTTACCTCTTAAGATATGAGCAGCTTTAGTAGCTAAACGACCTAAATTCATACCTTCAGCATCGATAACATACCAATTACGTACTACATCTTCTTTTCTTTGCATATAAGAATCTTTCATAAATATTTCCTTTCTCCATTACAATTTAATAAGTTTTCCCAGGACTTATTAAAATGTGGGATAAATAAATGTACCAAGAATAATTCTACTAAAAAACAAAGAAAAAGTCAACCAAAAACATTAAATAGTTAACTTTTTTCAACAATATCTAACTTATTATAAACATAATCCCATATCTTAGCAGGAATATCACCAAGTGTTTTAACATCAACATTGCACTTTTTAGCAACATCTTTAGCAAAATTTATATAATCTTCTACATAATTATGGCCAGTAGACAATGTCTTAATCAAAACATCATCCCAATGATACTTACAACCAGATAAATCACTATTACGGATAAACTTAATAACATACTCAAGATTATAATTCATGTGATAAAAATGAGTATTCCATTCACCATCTACAAGTTCCATCAATGCAAATTCTAAACCAGGTGTGCCAGAACAACATTGACCAACACTACCAGGATTAATAAACTTACAATCATTTTTTACAAATAAACCTTGTTTATGAATATGTCCAAAAACATGATACTTGTATCTTGAATTACTATTTAACTTATGTCTAACATATATTTGAGGACAACCCTTAATATCAACTACAACCTCATCAGGCAATGAAGAAATATATTTAATATCATCTTTACTTAAAGAATTATATGTAAGCAACAGACTACCAGTAACATCAATGCTACTAAAATCCTTAGAAGCACTATTATGAAAATCAATAATATAATCTTCCCTATTCCCCTTAATAATCCAATGTTTATACTTTTTATTCTTCAATTTAATAAATTCTAAAACCTCTGGAGATAATAAAATATCAGTTATATAATCTCCACACCATATAATACCATCAATTTTTGCTTTTTCAATAAAATCAAAAGTTCTTTCTAACGCAGGTAAATTTCCATGAACATCACTAATAACCGCTAATCTCATCTATAAAACACATCCTTTAAATAAAGACCACATGCATCAGCACACATCCCTGCTTTGCGTCTATCACGAGCATTTAGAATATCAATAATATCAGTACTTTTGCACTTACCCTCACCAATCTGAATAAGAGTTCCAACCAAATTACGAACCATATATCTCATAAAACCTGTACCTAAAAAAGAAATAGTAATCATATTAACATTCTTTAAATCTCTAATCAAATTAGTTTGAATAATAGTTCTAACATAATCGTCCCTAACATCATCGCCAGAAGTAAAAGACTTAAAATCATGAGTTCCTTCAATATATTTTAATGCCCTTTCCATCTCAACAACATCTAACTTTTTACAATACTGATATACATAATCTTTTTCAATAGGATTATATTCTCCCATATTAATCTTATATATATATTCCTTAGCCTTAACATCAAATCTAGCATGAAAATCATCATCAACAGTAATAGAATCCCTTACATAAATATCACCAGGTAACAAACTATTAAGAGCCTTTTTTAAATTATCACATGTAATTTTAATATTTAAATCAAAATGAACTTTTTGATTCAAAGCATGTACACCACTATCAGTACGTCCAGAAGCACTAACGCTTACTTTTTTACCCCCATTAATAGAAGTCAAAGCCTCCTCTAATCTATCCTGGATAGTATTACCATTAGGTTGCTTTTGATAACCACTATACTTAGAACCATCATAGGAAATTGTAATCAAATATCTCATAAAACCAACTCCTTAATTAAAACTAAAATCAAAACAAACAAATGACAAGATATCATATAAAAATCCGATAAATGCCACTTAAAACCTTTAATACTATTTCTATCAGTTTCAAAACTAAAATGTTTTAATTCCATCGCGTCACTAATAGAATCAGCCCTCTTAATAGACATAATAAACATAGGAATAATAATACTTTTAATACCAATTATCTTATCCTTAAAAGACCCATTATTATAATTAAAACCACGACTTGATTGAGATTTAATAATCTTATTTGATTCAATGAATAAACTAGGAACAAAATTTAAAGACAACGCAATTGCCATAGATACCTTTGAAACAGGAAAGCCAAAAACACCCAATGGTCTTAATAAAGAAGAAAAACCATATGCCAATTCATTAGTAGTAGTAGTATAAAGTAACGCACTAGAATATAATACAACCAAACATACCTTAGAAACCATAACAAAACTATTATAAACACTAACACCAAATAGAATGTTTATTATAAATATAAATATAAAAAGTATTTTCATTCCCCACAAAGGTTTAATATAATTTTTCAAAGGAACATCAGATATAACAATAATAAATAAAAGAATTAAAAACAAACCACATATAACCCTAATATTAGAAGCAAGCATAGTCATTAAAACAAATATTAATAATCCTAAAACCTTACATAAAGGATTCATTGAATGTATAAAAGAATCAGTATTATAATATCTTGAAAAGCTACCATTTCGCATACCTATACACATCCTTTATCAAATCATTTATTTCATCTCTATAACCAATTTTAATACCTTTCTTCTCAAAAACTAAATTTGAAAAGTGCAAAAGATTTGGAACAATTAAACCACATGTATTCATCGCATCCTCATTAGAAAAAACATCAAACTTATTACCCTCTAAATAGATACGTCCATCTTTCATCAAATAAACATAATCAACAAATTTAAGTAAGAAATTAATATCATGACTAACAATAATTATAGTCTTACCATACTCATTTTTTAAACTCTTAAGTAACTTAATCAAATCATTCTTACTTTTATTATCAAGACCAACAGTAGGCTCATCCAAAATTAAAATATCAGGATCATATGCAAGCACTGATGCTAAAGCAACCTTTCTCATATCACCATGACTAAGTTTATATGGATTTAAAGAAAGATAACTTTCATCTAAACCAACTAATTTAATACTTTTTCTAATCTTTTCATCAATATCAGAACAATTAAAACACTTTAAACCAAATTCAATCTCCATATAAACACTAGAATTAAAAATTTGTTCTTCAGGAAATTGAAACAAATAACCAATATTCTTCCTAACCTTATCAGATACATTATAAGAACCAATTTTGACATATCCACGATCACAACTTATAAGTCCATCCATTAAATCAAGCATTGTGCTTTTCCCACTTCCAGAAGCACCAACTATCGCACTTATAAGATTACTATTTATTTTACAAGAAAAATTATTAAAAATATTATTATCTACATATGAAAAAGAAACATCATTAAACATTATTTCCATAATAAATCTACCATCTCATCCATATCAAAAATAACATCATCTAACATATCATAATAAGATAACTTATTAGACAAATTAACCATAAAAGGTAAATCAAATCCATTTTTCTTTAATAGCTTTTCTTGTTTATAAACATTATCCTTGGAATCATGAACTAAAACACCATGATCAAGAATTAAAATATCACTACCATAAATACTTTCCTCTACATCATGAGTAATATTTAATATAGTAGTATTAAAATCATTGTTAATACGTTTTAACAAATGCAAAATATTTTTTTTACTAACATCATCAATCATAGATAATGCCTCATCAAGAATTAACAAATCAGGCTTTGTAACTAAAGCACAACCTAAACTTACTAACTGTTTTTCTCCACCACTCAATTCATGAGGATTTTTTTGAAGCAAATGATTAATACCTAAATAAGAACTAATTTCATTAACACGTGAATAAATATAATCACTAGAATAATTTAAATTTTCCAAAGGAAAACATAAATCCTCAATAACAGTCTCAGAAATTAAACAATTATCAGGATTTTCAAAAACAACACTCATCTTTTTTCTAATAGAACTAATACTATCATCAGATAAAAAAACACCATCAATAAAAATAGAATTAGCCTTCTCTAACCCAGTTAATAATCTAACAAGCGTACTCTTTCCACAGCCATTATTACCAAGAATAGTAGTGAATGATCCTTTTTTTATAGATAAAGATAAATTCTTAAAAACAATATTATTATCATATTTAAAATTTAAATTATCTATAACAATCATATTGTCCATACTACCACCCTATATACATTTTAGTATAAATATCTTTTTTTTACAATAAAATTAAACACACTTTCACAATAAAAAATTATATTTTATTATTATAATAACCATTCTTATTAATCTGATGACTACGTGCGATTCCCAAACTATTATCAGGAACATCACTTTCAATACAAGAGCCAGCCCCTACAACACTATTTTTCCCTATAGAAACAGGTGCAATTAAAGTACTATTAGAACCTATAAAAGCGTTATCATGAATAATAGTCTTATTTTTCATAACACCATCAAAATTAGCAGTAATAACACCACCACCAATATTAACACCACTTCCAATAGTAGCGTCTCCTATATAAGATAAATGAGCAACCTTACTGTTAGATTCAATATTACTTTTTTTAACCTCAACAAAAGAACCAATTCTACAACTACTACCAACACTTACACCATCACGAATAAAAGCATAAGGTCCAATAAGAGAACTATCCCCTACATTACTAGAAAAAATATGAGAACAATAAACCTGGCAATTTTCACCTATATTACTATCTTTAATAAAACAACCAGGACCAATAACAGAATTACGTCCAATAAAACTATTACCCTCAATTACAACACCAGGGTAAATTGTACATCCATCACCAATCTTAACACTATCATCAATATAACAATTACTCTTGTCAATAAACTTAATCATATTATCACCACAATAATTATATAAAAAAACAAAATGTAAAGTAAACAAAAAAAAAGATAAAATTAATTATCTTCAGAATTTATTACTTTTTCGCTACTAAATCTATAATAAATATTACCTCTACCACCAGGAACATATACCTTAACAATATACTCTAAAACACCATTATCATTTACAAAGCATAAAACATTTCCATTACTAGTAGAATAATTAAACTCATTTATTGTTTCATCATAAAAAATATCAAAACTAAAATCATTAGAAGAAATATTATCAGAAACATTAGAATAAACCAAATCAGTATCAACATCCAATAACTTAATCAAATCATCATAATCAATCAAATTACCAGTACTTAAATCAAAATTATAAACCTTATAATTAGGATATAAAATATCAGTTTGTTGATAACCATAAATAACAACAACACTTAAAACTTTATCGCTTAAAAAAGAAGAATAACCTAATATTTCAGATCCACCATTACTATTCTCTAAACCAATATAAAAATCATCAAAACGAGATGCATATTCATCATACAAATCCTTAAGTTCCCTATTAACACGATAAGCATCATTAGACTTAATATTTATATAAGGAACAATTAAATTACTTAATCTCATACTACCTTTATCACACTTAATAATATCAAATCCATCTTGAGTGTAAGTAGTACCATCGCAATAATCATATTCCTTATACTTATTATTATTATGATATCCTGCATCATAAACATAATCTCTATTATAATCAATCTTAATGTTTTTTTCTCTTATAGACTCAACATCTTCTTGATCAGAATCATTAACAATAACTTCCGGCTCAACAATAACCTTTTTATTAATTTTTCTATCAATAACAATATAATCAGTCAAAAAACAAACAGTTGAAAATAATATAATTACTAAAATACCATAATTAGAACCTATCTCTTTCCTTTTCATAAAATCCGCCTCACTAAACAAGATTATAACACAAATAAAAAAAATTAAAAGAAAGAAAACAAAAAAAGATATTATTTTCAAAAAACATTACCTTTCTTATTAATATATTAACCTTGATAATACTCAAATGCACCGCCAGTAGAAGTGCCATTTTCATCAGACTTATCAGTAGAATTATTAGTGTTAATTCCACTATCAATTTGATTGTTATGATTATCATCATCAGTATTATTATTATCTTGATTATAATTATTTACATTATTATTATTATCAATTTGATTATTATAATTAGAATCATTGTTTTTATTATTTTTAAAGGAAGATCCTAAAAGAACAATTCCAAAAAACAAAATAACTATAATAATAATATGAGAATTACCATGACCTTGATATTCAGAATAATAATTAAATCCATTTGTATTAGAACTCATATTTATCACCTTAATCATTATATCAAAAAATACAAAAAAAAAGAAGATACTATTTAGCATCTCCTTCAACTAATTCAAGAATAACAACTAAAGCGTCGTCTCCTCTTCTTTCATTTAACTTTAAGATTCTTGTGTAACCACCATTACGTGATTCATATCTTTTAGCTAAATCATCAAAAACTTTTTTAACAGTTTCTTTATCATTTTGTAAGAAAGCTAACGCATTTCTTCTTGCTACTAAAGAACCATCCTTACCATAAGAAATCATCTTATCAACAAACTTACGAACTTCTTTAGCTCTAGTTTCAGTTGTTTCAATTCTTTCATTATTAATTAAGTCCTTAGTTAAATTAGCAAGCATACTTCTTCTATGTTTATTAGTACGACCTAATTTTCTGTAAGCCATATTACTCCTCCTAACTAGTCTTCATCACGGAATTTAAGTCCCATATCTTTAATCTTATCCATAACTTCTTTTAAAGACTTCTTACCTAAATTACGTATTTTCATCATTTCTAACTCTGATTTTTCTGTTAAATCACCAAGTGTATTAACACCAGCTCTTTTCAAACAATTATAAGCTCTAACTGAGAAATCTAAATCATCAATAGAAGTTTCTAATTTTTTCAACTTACTATCTTCTTGTTTAGCATTCATAATACCAGTCATATCAGCAATTTCACTTAAATTAGTAACTATATTTAAATGTTCAATTAAAATCTTAGCAGATAAAGCCATAGCTTCCTCTGGTTTAATAGACCCATTAGTTTGAACATTCATAATTAACTTATCATAACTTGCGTCTTGTCCAACACGAGCAGAATCAACTTCATAGCTAATTCTCTCAATTGGAGAATATAGTGCATCAATAGGAATATAACCAACCTTTTGATTTTCAACAAAAGATTTATTTTCATTAGAAGGAACATATCCACGACCATTCGCAACTAATAATTCCATATCTAATTTACCGCCTTTAGAAATAGTACAAATAACTTGATCAGGGTTAATAATTTCAACACCATCATCTAGTACTATATCACCAGCAGTAACAACTTTTTCCTCATTAACAGATAAAGTTAACTTTTTAACCTCATCAGTATTATTTTTAACAACAATACTCTTTAAGTTTAAAACAATAGTAGTTACATCTTCAACTATACCTTCTATAGTTGTAAATTCATGCATTACACCATCAACTTTAAAAGCAACAATTGCACTTCCTGGCATAGAAGATAACATAACTCTTCTAAGAGCGTTACCTAAAGTAGTACCAAATCCTCTTTCTAGAGGTTCAAGTTCAAACTTACCAAAATTATTACTTTCAATATAATCAGTTATCTTATACATTGGTTTTTCAAAATTCAACATTATTTAACACTCCTTTTCTTTTATCCACGTGGACGTTTTGGTGGACGACATCCATTATGTGGAATAGGTGTTACATCAGAGATTGTTTCAATTTCAAGTCCAGCTGTTTGAAGTGATCTAATAGCTGTCTCACGTCCTGATCCTAATCCTTTAACAAAAACCTTAACAGTTTTCATTCCCATATCTACAGCAGCACGACCTGCAGCTTCAGCAGCCATACCAGCAGCAAATGGAGTAGACTTTTTACTACCTTTAAATCCTAAAGTACCAGCAGAAGCCCAACTTATTACATTACCCTCTAAATCACTAACAGTTACGATAGTATTATTGAAAGTTGTATGAATAAATGCTTTACCTTGTGGTACATTCTTCTTAACTTTACGTTTTCTTGATTTATAAGCCATATAAATAACCTCCTTTTAAATCATTATTTCTTCTTATTAGCAACAACTTTTCCTTTTCCCTTACGAGTTCTTGCATTTCTATTTGTTCTTTGTCCACGAACAGGTAAACCTTTTTTATGACGAGTACCTTCATAAGAATTGATTTCCATCTTAGTCTTAATATTCATATTAACTTCACGACGTAAATCTCCTTCTGTAGTGTACTTGTTAACTTCATCACGAATACGAGCTAATTCGTCATTAGTTAAATCTCCTGCCTTCTTATTAACATCAACTTTAGCGTCAGTTAATATTTTATTTGATAAACTTCTTCCAATACCATAAATATAAGTTAAAGCGATTTCACTTCTCTTATTATTTGGTACATCCACACCTTTAATACGTGCCATATTAACACCTCCTATTAACCTTGTCTTTGTTTATGTTTAGGGTTTTCACAGATTACATAAATCTTACCCCTACGTCTAATAATTTTACATTTTGGACAAATCTTTTTTACAGATGCTCTTACTTTCATAATTTACCTCCTAATTTTTCCTATAGGTTATGCGCCCACGTGTTAAATCATACGTAGATAATTCTAGAGTTACTGTATCCCCTACTAAAATGCGAATATTATACATTCGGATTTTACCAGAAACGTGAGCATTTACAATATGTTTATTCTCTAGTTCTACTTTAAATTCACCATTTGGTAAGGCTTCAATTACTTTACCAGTTACTTCAATAACATCATCTTTAGCCATCAAATCACCTCTTTGTTAAAATTTCATACCCATCCTTTGTAACAAGTACAGTATGTTCAAAGTGGGCAGATGGTTTATCGTAAGCTGTTATAATTGTCCAGTCATCATCTAAAATATAAATCTTAGGAGTACCTAAATAGGTTCAACTGCTATTACTAGCAACTCTCAAAAAATTAATATACTCGCTAATCAACTAAATCAGCTAAGATATTTTCTATATTATTAAAAACAACATCTTTACTCATTCCACTATCAACTTTATATAGAATACCTTTTTCCTCATAATAGTTGATTAATGGAGCAGTATTTTCATAATAAACATCGTAGCGCTTACCAAAAGTCTCACTATTATCATCAGACCTTTTAACAAGTATTCCGCCACAATCATCACATTTTCCAGAAACTTTAGGCATTGACTCCTCAATCATATCGTTATAAACACGTTTACAATCAGGGCAAGAAATTCTTCCAACAATACGCTTACAAGCAATTTCTTTATCAATGTCCAAGAATATTACAACATTAGAAGTAACATCCATATCTTTAATCATTTCATCATATTTGATAGCTTGATTAACATTTCTTGGAAAACCATCAAGTATAAATCCTTTTTTACAATCAGTAGATTCCAATCTGTCATGAAGTAAACTAAACACAATATCATCACTAATTAATTCGCCATTCTCTAACTTTGTCTTAATAGCTTCATCATGCTTAGCTACTTCCCTTAACATATCACCTGTAGAAATATGTGCAAAACCATATTTTTCAACAAGCATATCGGATTGAGTCCCCTTACCTGCAGCAGGAGGGGCTATAAGAATAATACTTCTCATCGATTTCTTCGTCTTCCTTTCTTATATGTATGGCTAACAAGTTTGCTTTCAATTTGTTTATATGTTTCCAAACAAACACCTATAACAATTAGCATACCAGTACCACCAATACTAATATTACGACTTAATTTAGTCACAACACCAAATATAATAGGAAGTGCTGCAATAACAGCTAATCCTAAAGCACCAACAACAGTTAAGTTCTTAAGTACCTTAGTAACATAATTTATAGTTTCAGTTCCAGGTCTAACACCAGGAATGTAACCACCATTCTTATTCAAATTTTCAGCCATTTCTTTTGGTTTAATTTGTAAGAATGTATAAAAATATGAAAAAGCAAAAATAAATATAATATATAGTACAAAACCAAAACCATTAGATTTATCACTATATAAGGATAACCATTTATTAACAAAATTAGTTATTCCAGGTTTATTAACAAATCCAGCAATTACACCAGGAATAGTAACAAGTGCTGACGCAAATATTACAGGCATAACTCCTGCCGAATTTAATTTAAAAGGAATATAATTTTGATTTTTACTAAATGTTCCTGTAGTTTTATTAGAATATTGAATAGGAATTCTTCTTTCAGAAGTTTCAATATATATAATACCAATAATAAGTGCTATATAAACTAAAACATAAACACTAAATAGTAAAATTCCAACACTACCACTATTGCCTGTAAAACCTACCCATGCACTTTTAAACATATTAGGTAATCCAGAAACAATACCAGCCATGATAATCATACTAGTACCATTACCAACACCTTTACTAGTTATCTGATCTGCCATCCACATTACAAAACATGTACCAGCTGTTAAAACTAATGAGAATAACATGTATTCCATAACAGCATGACCTTTTAAATATGTAAATGAGAACATATAACCTTGAATAAATGCAAGAACAATACCAGTAATACGAGTTATTTGATTTAACTTAGCTCTACCAGTACCACCCTGTTTAGATAACTCAGCTAGATATGGAACAATATCCATCTCTAATAACTGAATAATAATTGAAGCAGTAATGTATGGTGAAACACCTAATGCAAATATAGAAACATTTGATAAGGCTCCTCCACCCATAACATCTAATAATTCAAGAAAACCTAAATTATTAATGCTTGATACATTAACTCCTGGAATTACAATAGCAGTTCCTAATCTAAAAACAAATAATACAGCCAATGTAAATAATATTCTTTTTCTTATATCTTTATTCTTTGGTGCAAATATTTGCTTTACTGTTGCAAACATTAAATCACCTCAGCTTTTCCACCTAATTTTTCTATTTCTGCATAAGCAACATCAGAAAATCTGTGAGCTTTAACAGTTAATTTCTTTTCTAAAGTCCCATTTCCTAAAACTTTAACACCATCTAATTGATTTTTTACTAATCCCATTTCTTTTAATAATTCTGGAGTAACAACAGCTCCATCTTCAAACTTGTTTAAATCACTTAAATTAATTACAGCATATCTAACTTTAAACTTAGCATTACTAAATCCACGTTTTGGTAATCTTCTAAATAATGGTAATTGACCACCTTCAAATCCAGGTCTAACTCCACCACCACTACGAGCGTTTTGTCCTTTATGACCTTTACCTGAAGTTTTTCCTAATCCACTACCTACACCTCTACCTAATCTCTTTTTAGAGAAAGTAGCACCTTCAGCAGGATGAACAGTATGT
This sequence comes from uncultured Caryophanales bacterium, assembly GCA_947168965.1. Taxonomy (GTDB): domain Bacteria; phylum Bacillota_I; class Bacilli_A; order RF39; family UBA660; genus UBA3631. The sequence goes on along the minus strand of CAMVNW010000004.1, from coordinate 18,303 downwards.
AATTTCATTATCTAATTTCCTCAACTTTCTTACCACGTAATTTAGCAATTTCTTCAATAGTTCTTTGACTCTTTAAAGCCTCTAAAGTAGCGAATGCCATATTAATCTTAGTGTTTGATCCAAGTGATTTAGATAAAATGTTTTTAACACCAGCAAGTTCTAGAACAGCTCTAACTGGACCACCAGCTTTAACACCAGTACCAGCAGTTGCAGGTTTTAACATAACCTTACTAGCTCCTCTAACACCAATTGCTTCATGTGGGATAGTTCCATCAACGATAGAAACTCTTACTACATTTTTAACAGCTGCTTGTGAAGCCTTTTTAATAGCATCTGGTACTTCTTTAGCCTTACCAGTACCGATACCTACACGACCCTTTCTATCACCTACAGCAACTGTAGCAGAGAAACGGAAATCACGACCACCTTTAGTTACCTTAGTAACACGTCCAATATTAACAATTTCTTCTTCAAATTGTTTTTGACGTGGCTCTCTTTTCTTATTTTCCATCTAATTTCCTCCTAGAATTCTAATCCATTCTCACGTGCAGCGTCAGCTAAAGCTTTAACACGTCCGTGATATAGGTAACCACCTCTATCAAAAGTTACCTTAGTAATTTTTGCCTTCTTAGCTCTTTTAGCTAATAATTCACCAACTTTTTTAGCTGCTTCAACATTTCCACCATTTTCAAGTTTTAATTCCTTGTCAACAGAAGAAGCGCTAACTAATGTTTTATCACAGCTATCATCAATGATTTGAGCAAAAATATTTCCATTAGATCTAAATACATTTAATCTTGGTTCTTCAGTAGTACCAACAACCTTAGATCTTACACGAGCATGTCTAGCAACACGTGCTTGATTACGAGATACTTTCTTAATCATGAATAACTCTCCTTTACTTAATTATTAAGCAGCTTTCTTACCTTCCTTACGGATAATGTGTTCATCAGCATAACGAATACCTTTTCCTTTATATGGTTCAGGTTCTCTTATACTTCTAACCTCTGCAGCAAATTGTCCAACTGCTTGTTTACTAATACCTCTAACAAATAATTCAGTATTACTTGGACTTTCAAGAGTAATACCAGCAGGTATTTTTACATTAACTGGGTGAGAATAACCAGCAGAAACAACTAATTCATTTCCTTTAAGTGCAAAACGATATCCTACACCAACAGCTTCTAATTTCTTTTCAAAACCAGTTGAAACACCAATAATCATATTACGAATATTAGCATTTACAGTCCCATGAGCAGTTTTAAAGTTATCATTAACTCTAGTAACCTTTAACTCAGTTCCTTCAACTTCAACATTGATATTTTTATCAATTACAGTAGAAAGTTCACCTTTAGGACCTTTTACAGTTACGTTAGATCCATCAACACTAACAGTAACACCAGCTGGTATTGTAAGTATTCTATTTCCAATACGACTCATATTAATCCTCTCTTTCTACCAAATGTAAGCCATTACTTCTCCACCAAGTGATTGATTTCTAGCATCTTTATCAGTCATAACTCCATGAGAAGTAGACACGATAGCAATACCTAAACCATTTAAAACACGTGGAAGTTCTTGAGCTTTCGCATAAACACGTAATCCTGGTTTAGAAATTCTCTTTAATCCAGTAATTACACGTTCCTTCTTATCTCCATATTTTAAATTTAAAACAATAATACTTTGAACATCATTCTTCTTAATTTTATAATCAGAAATAAATCCTTCTTCTTTAAGTATTCTTGCTATTTCAATTTTAATTTTTGAAGCGGGTACTTCAACTTCTTTATATCGCATTTGATTAGCATTACGAATTCTTGTAAGCATATCTGCGATTGGATCATTTGCAAATCCCATATTTAATCCTCCCTTCATCCTACCAGCTAGATTTTTTAACGCCTGGTATTTGTCCTTTATAAGCTAATTCTCTAAAACAAATACGGCAAATCCCATATTTTCTTAATACAGAATGAGGTCTTCCGCATCTTTCACAACGTGTATATTCACGTACTTTGAATTTTGGTTTACGACTAGCTTTTACAATCATGCTTTTCTTAGCCATATAATCCTCCTATAAATTATTTCTTAAATGGCATTCCGAAACCTTTTAGTAAATCGTAAGCTTCTTCATTAGTCTTTGCAGTAGTTACAAACACAATGTCCATCCCACGAACTTTAACAACATTATCATATTCGATTTCTGAGAAAATAAGTTGTTCAGTTAAACCTAAAGTATAGTTTCCTCTACCATCAAATGCTTTAGATGATATACCTCTAAAGTCACGAACACGTGGTAATGTAATACTAATCAATTTATCTAAGAAATTGTACATATTTTCTCCACGAAGTGTTACTTTACATCCAATTGCTTGACCTTCTCTTACTTTAAATCCAGCTATAGCCTTCTTAGCCTTAGTAGCAACTGGTTTTTGACCTGTTATGATTTCTAAGTCATTCATAGCAGCTTCTAATAATTTAGAATTAGTTGTAGCATCACCTACACCCATATTAACTACTATTTTATCTAACTTAGGAGTTTCCATAACACTTTTATAACCATATTTTTCTCTTAAACTAGGTATGATTTCTTTATTGTATTTTTCTCTTAGGTGGTTCATAAATACCCTCCTTCCAATTAATTAAGTTGTTCATTAGATTTTTTGCTAACTCTAACTTTATTACCTTTTTTATCAGTAGTATGACCAATTCTGGTTCTCTTGTTTGTCTTTGGATCAACGATCATTACATTAGAAGCATTAATTGGAGCTTCAACTTCAACTATACTTCCAGCAGTTTGACCATTAGGTTTAATATGCTTTTTAACCATATTAGCACCTTCAACAATAACTTTATTATCCTTTAAGATATTAGAAATTGTTCCAACAGTACCTTTAGATTTTCCAGAAATAACAACTACTTTATCTCCTTTTTTAAAGTTCATATTATTCCTCCAACCTATAACACTTCTTTAGCAAGTGATACAATTTTCATAAAATCTTTATCACGTAATTCACGTGCTACTGGTCCAAATACACGAGTTCCAACTGGACTCTTATCATCCTTAATAATAACACAAGCGTTATCATCAAATTTAATATAAGATCCATCTTCTCTTCTTAGACCAAATTTACTTCTAACGACTACAGCCTTAACAACTTTACCGCGTTCAACTGTACCGCCAGGAGTAGCTTTTTTTACAGTTCCAACTACAATATCACCGATATTTCCTGTCTTAACGTGGCTTCCACCCATTACTCTAATAACCATAAGTTCACGAGCACCTGAGTTATCAGCAACTTTTAAACGACTTTGTTGTTGAATCATATATTAATCCTCCTATTCGTCTTAGCAATTATAAAACAACTGCTTTTTCAACTACTTCAACTAAACGGAAATGCTTAGTCTTAGATAGTGGTCTAGTTTCAGCAATACGAACTGTATCACCTACATTTGCAACATTCTTTTCATCATGTGCAGCATATTTTTTAGAATATTTAACACGTTTACCATATAAACGATCTTTTCTATAAGTCTCAACTAAAACTGTAATAGTTTTATCATTTTTAGCACTTACAACTTTTCCTACTAATTCTTGAGTTCTTTTTTCCATTATAAACCTCCTAATCTTGTAGTTCACGTTCACGTAGAACAGTTTTCATACGTGCAACTAACTTTCTTAATTCTCTAATTCTTGAAGGTTTTTCAAGATTACCAGTAGCTTGACTTAAACGTAAGTTAAATAATTCTTCTTTATATTCTTCAATTTTAGCTAATATTTCTTCATTAGTTAAATTTCTAATTTCATTATTTTTCACGTGTCTCACCACTTTCTTTCTTTACAAATTTACATTTGATAGGAAGTTTGTGCATAGCAAGTCTTAAAGCCTCACGAGCAACATCTTCAGTAACTCCACTTATTTCAAACATAATTTTATTTTTCTTAACAACTGCAACCCACACTTCTGGTTGACCTTTACCTTTACCCATACGAGTTTCTAGAGGTATTTTAGTTAATGATAAGTGAGGGAAAATATTAATAAATACTTTACCACCACGTTTCATATAACGAGTCATAGCAACACGAGCTGCTTCAATTTGTTGTTGAGTAATCCAAGCTCCTTCACAAGCTTGAAGACCATACTCACCAAAATGTAACTCAGTATTTCCTCTTGAAACACCATCATAGTGTAATCTATGTGGACGACGGTATTTAGTTCTTTTTGGAATGACTGCCATCTACATTACCTCCCTTGTTCTTTTTCTCAGGAAGGATTTCTCCTTTATAAATCCATACTTTAACACCAATCTTACCATAAGTAGTATCAGCTTCTTTATGAGCATAATCAATATCAGCTCTTAAAGTATGAAGAGGAATATTTCCTTCAGTATAACCTTCAGTTCTTGCCATATCAGCACCAGCTAAACGACCAGAAACTGCAGTTTTAATACCCTTAGCTCCAGCTTTCATAGCATTTCTAATAGCTCTCTTTTGAGCAATTCTAAATGAAACACGATTTTCAATTTGATGAGCAATGTTCTCAGCTACTAATGCAGCTACAACATCAGGGTTTTTAATTTCCATAATAGAAATTTGAACATCTTCGTTAACTAACTTAGATAATTCTTTTTTAAGTTTTTCAATCTCATCTCCACCATGACCAATAACAACGCCAGGTTTTGCTGTATTGATGATAACATCAGTCTTTTTACTAGTTCTTTCAATTAAAATACTAGCAACTGCTGCATCTTTTAATTTCTTAGATAAAAATTTACGAATTTTAACATCATTATTTAAAAACTTAGCGAAATCTTTGTTATCTGCATACCACTTAGATTCCCAAGTTTTATTGATGCCAATTCTAAGTCCGACTGGACTAACCTTTTGACCCACGAGTTTTCCTCCTTTGTATTATTTTTCACTCACTACTATTTTAATGTGACTTGTTCTTTTCTTAATTGGATCTACGTGACCACGAGAACCAAATTTCATTCTTTTCATTGTTTGTCCTTCGTTAACAATTGCTTCCTTAACAAATAAGTTTTCTTTTTTCAAACCCATATTGTTTTCAGCATTTGCAACAGCAGAAACTAAAACTTTTCTTGATATTCTAGCTGATTCTTTATTAATATTCTTTAAAATCTTATCAGCTTCAATAACACTCTTACCACGTATTAAATCTATAACTAAACGAGCCTTACGAGGTGCAATTCTAACTCCTTTTGCAATCGCTACTGCTTCCATTTTAGTCCTCCTTCCCGGTATTATTTCTTATCTTTATTTTCGCCGTGTCCACCAAACTTACGAGTTAAAGCAAACTCACCTAATTTGTGTCCAACCATATCTTCTGTAACATATACAGGAATAAAATCTTTACCATTGTGAACAGCAAATGTAAGTCCTATAAATTCAGGGTAAATTGTTGAACGACGAGACCAAGTTTTAATAACTTCTTTTTTACCTGATTCATTTACCTTAGCAACCTTAGCTAATAAGTTTTTATCAGCAAAAGGTCCTTTTTTTAAACTTCTAGCCATTATCTTCAATCCTTTCCCTATTTTTTACGACGACGAACAATTAACTTATCAGATTGTTTCTTATTGCTACGTGTCTTATATCCTAATGCAGGTTTACCCCAAGGAGTAACTGGACCTTTACGACCAACTGGTGTACGTCCTTCACCACCACCATGAGGGTGATCATTAGGGTTCATAACAGATCCTCTTACATGTGGTTTAATACCCATATGTCTTTTACGACCTGCTTTACCAATATTAACTAATTCATGGTCAGCATTTCCTACTTCACCAATAGTAGCACGACAAGTACTTAATACTTTACGAACTTCTCCACTAGTTAAACGAATTAATGTATATCTTCCTTCACTTCCTAATATTTGAGCACTAGAACCAGCAGAACGAACGATTTGTCCACCCTTACCAGCCTTTAACTCAATATTATGAACTAAAGTACCTTCAGGAATATTTCCAAGTTCAAGTGTATTACCAACTTTAATATCAGTTTTAACACCACTTTCAACTTTATCCCCAACTTTTAATCCTTTTGGAGCAAGAATATATCTTTTTTCTCCATCAGCATATTTAATTAAAGCAATGTTAGCAGTTCTATTTGGATCGTATTCGATAGAAGCTACAGTTCCAACAACACCATCTTTATTTCTCTTGAAATCAATTAAACGATATTTTCTCTTAGCTCCACCACCACGATGTCTTAGAGTAATTCTACCTTGATTATTACGTCCTCCATTTTTCTTTAAAGAAACTAATAAAGATTTTTCTGGAGTACTACTTGTAATTTCTTCATTAACTAACTTAGACATATTACGAGTTCCGTTAGTTATTGATTTAAAAGTTTTAATCGCCATATATACCCTCCTTTAATTAAAGTTCAATAGAACTTCCTTCACTTAACTTAACAATTGCTTTTTTAACTTTATTAGTCTTACCAACGTAACGACCAACTCTTTTTTTCTTAGGTTTAACGTTAACAGTGTTAACTTTTTCTACCTTAACGTTGAATATTTTTTCAACAGCTTGTTTGATTTGTGTCTTATTAGCTTTAACATCAACACTAAATACTATAGTATTATTGTTTTGAGCTAAATCAGAACTTTTTTCAGTAATAATTGGTGCTTTAATAACATCTCTATAATTACTCATTAAACAAGCACCTCCTCTATCATTTTGATAGCTTTTTCAGTAATAACCATGTAGTCAGATGAAATAATATCTAAAACATTAATTTCATTAGCTTCTAATAAAATAACATTACTTAAATTGCGAGTAGCTAAAACCATGTTTTCATCTAATTCATCAACAACGATTAATACATTCTTGCTAACTTTTAAATTATTTAAAATTCCAACAACTTCTTTAGTCTTAGAACTTTCTAACTTGAATGAATCAACAACAACTAATTCATTGTCAATTGCTTTATAAGCTAAAGCAGACTTTAAAGCTAATCTTCTTTCCTTACGATTCATTTTCTTATCGTAATCTCTTGGATGTGGTCCAAATACAACTCCACCATGTCTCCAATGTGGTGCACGAGTAGATCCTTGACGAGCTCTACCAGTTCCTTTTTGTCTCCATGGTTTAATTCCTCCACCACTAACTTCACTACGTGTTTTAGTACTTGCTGTACCTTGTCTTAAAGAGTTTCTTGATAATGTAATTGCGTCATATAATACCGCATCATTTGGTTCAATAGCCCATAATTCTTTATTTAAAGAAATATCACTAGTTTTTTCACCTTTAATATTTAAAACAGATAATTTACCCATTTAAAATTCCTCCTATTCAGCACTTTCTGTAGTTGCTTCAGCAACTTCTTCAGTACTAACTTCAGTTTCAACTGGAGTTACTTCTTCAACATAAGAATTTAATTCTTCAGAAGGATTAACCTTTCCAGGATTCTTAACTGAAGACTTAATAATAACTAATGATTTTTTAGGTCCTGGTACGTTACCCTTAACTAAAATTACATTATTTTCCTTATCTACTGAAACAATCTCTAAATTTTGAATTGTAACAGTTAAAACTCCCATATGTCCTGGTAATTTCTTACCCTTAAATACACGCATTGGTCTCATAGTACCCATTGATCCAGGTCTTCTGTGATAATGTGAACCATGTCCCATAGGTCCTCTACTTTGTCCATGTCTTTTAATAACACCTTGGAACCCATGACCTTTTGTAGTTCCTGTAACATCAACAACTTCTCCAGCTTCAAAAATATCACATGAAATTTCTTGACCTAAAGAATAATTGTTAATTTCTACACCTCTAATTTCTCTAAAGAAGCGCTTAGGTGTAGTGTTTGCTTTATTGGTATGACCAATAGAAGCTTTAGTCGCTAACTTTTCTCTCTTTGTATCAAATCCTAATTGAACAGCCTCATAACCATCATTTTCAATTGTCTTAATTTGAGTAACAACATTAGGTTCAACTTCAATAACAGTTACAGGAATCAATTTACCAGATTTAGTAAATACTTGAGTCATTCCTAATTTACGACCTAAGATTCCTTTTTTCATAAATTTTCCTCCTATTATAATTTAATTTTGATATCAACACCACTTGGAATATCTAAATGAGTTAATGCCTCAATAGTCTCCTTACTTGGATTGATAACATCAATAAGTCTCTTGTGTGTTCTTTTTTCGAATTGTTCACGAGAATCTTTATACTTGTGAACAGCTCTTAAGATAGTAATCTTTTCTACTTCAGTTGGAAGTGGAATTGGACCACTAACTTCTCCACCAGTTCTTTTTACAGTTTCAATTATTTTAGCACAAGCGTTATCTAAACTTTTGTGTTCAAATGCTTTCAACTTAATACGAACTTTAGTATTAGCCATATTGTATCCTCCCTTCGCCTATATCGAGTATAGACTTGCTCCGTGTAAAAACCTGACGCAAGGCATAAATTTTATAACAACTTAACCTAGCGTATCAGCAACCTCACACATCAATGCATGCCACACATTCAAAATTATATCTGATTTAACAAGAAAATGCAACACTTTTTTACAATTTTTTAAAATTTGTAAAAAGATTAAAATTAAAATAATATATAAAAAATATAAATTAAAAAAAATGAGAAATAATTTCTCACTTTTAAATTTATTTAACAAATGGAATTAAAGCCATTAAACGTGCTTTCTTAACTTCACGAGCAACATGTCTTTGATGTTCAGCACAACATCCTGTTACTCTTCTTGGTAAGATCTTTTTACTTTCTTGACTTATATATTTAGATATAACGTCAACATTTTTATAATCAACATCTTTACCAGCACACATTTGACACACTTTTTTTCTTCTTCTATTAAATTCAGCCATTTTAATCCTCCTTATTAATCTAAGAAGTTATCATCTATTGAAACACTATCACCAAAATCAGCAAAAGGATCATCAGAAACATTTACCTCACTTGGCGAATCTTGATAATCATAAGGACTTGGTTCTGAATTAGAAGATATATCATTACGAGAATTTCTACCCTCTAAAAATTGAACACTGTCTGCAACTACATCAGTAGTATATCTACGATTACCATCCTTATCAGTATAACTTCCTGTTTGAAGTCTACCATCAACTGAAACAAGTCTACCCTTATCTAGAAAATTGCAAACATTTTCTGCTTGTTTTCTCCAAACAATAACACTTATAAAATCAGCTTCGGCTTGACCATCATTATTTCTAAAAGTTCTATTTACCGCAATAGTAAATCTTGCATAAGGTAAATTTGAACCTGTATATCTAAGCTCAGGCTTAGCAGTTAATCTTCCTACTAAAGTTACTCTATTCATACATTACCTCATTATTTTTCTTTTTTAACAATCAAATGTCTAATAATGTTAGAATCAATTAAAGCTAAACGATCAAATTCTTTAACAGCTTTATCTTCTGCATCACAAGTAATTACAAAATAAAATCCAGTTTTGCAGTCCTTAATTTCATAAGCTAATTCTCTTTGACCCATTTCTTCAACTTCAATATTCTTAGCTCCATCTTTCTTTAAAACATCTTGGAATTTTTTTGAAGTAGCTTTAACTTCATCTTCTCCAATTGTAGTTTTAACAATGAACATTATTTCATATTTTTTCATTCTCTACACCTCCCTTTGGTCTCTCGGCTTTCTAAAAAGCAAGGAGTAATAAATACTCGTATGAAATTATAACAAATAAAAAGATATTTTACAATACCTTTTTTAAAATATTTTTTATATTAATGTAACCTAGAAAATTCCAAATAAACTTTATCCCCATTGATGCAAGTATAAACAATGATACATGTATAAAATATTCATATCTAGGTTGTATTTCAATAAATAAGAATACAAAGAAAGTAATAATAGTCATAATCAGGAAAAATAATGCATCATTAGAAATCTTTTTATAATTAAATAAAAGACCCATAAAAAACATAACAAGGATAAATATATTAATATTTGAATTAAAACTAACAGCAGTTCCAAATATAGAGTTAAAACCTAAATCAAAACCTAAAATATTAATTTTTTTATCGCTAAAACTTCCTGCTTCAATATCTAAATCACTAGATAGCCAAAAATGATTAACCTTACATAACATCAATTTACCTGTACGAGGTAAATCTCCTAAAGCCCTTTCCTTAATAATAGCTAATTCAGTTTCACGATCTACCTGATACTTAGAATCATCATCAGAATAATAACCACACGTATCATAATTAAAACCTAAAATAAATTTCCATAAAGGATCTTTATTCTCTAAACCACTAGGATTAACACCACTCCTAATAACCAAATTAGAAGCTAAGAATCCAATAGAAAAATATATAATCAAGAAAGAACAAATACGTATAAAAGTATTAATAATTTTAGATTTATCAAGTAAGAAAAATTCATACACCAATAAAGCTAAAACAACAATAATACCCTCAGGTCTAATTATATTACCCAAAGCAATCAATATAGAACCAAACACATAATCCTTAAACGACTTATCCTGTTTAATCAAAAATAATATTCCTAAGTACATTAATAAAGTTGCTAGATGAGAATTAACCAAAACAGTATTCAAAAACAAATAAAAAGGAAAAACCATATATAATAATGATACAATTCTAGCACTTCTATAATCACTAATCTTCTTACTAAACTTATAAATAAATAAAACAAGAAAAGAAGAATATAAAACATTCAACAACTTAAGCAAAAATTCACTATGAAATAACTTAAGTAATAAACCTTGATAAATTACAAAACCAGTTTGATAACCCCAAGTATGAAAATGAAACCACTGATTAAAACTATAGTCCCCACGAGAAAACATGTTAGATGCATCCAATAAAGTAGCAAAATCATATACTTGAGGAAAGTCAAAAATAAGAATAAAAACTAACCTAGTAAAAAAACTAACAAGAAATAATATCAAACCAAAATGTTTAATTTTTTCATTTTTAGCAATAAAAATACATAATCCTAAATAAACAATAAACAATATAAAATTATTGGTAAATAAATATAATAATAGAACAAAAGCAAAAACTATAATAGATAAATATAAAAATAAATTAGATAGTTTCTTATTAATCATATATTAATTCCATAGTTTTTCAGGATAAACGCCATCATCAACCAATTTCTTTATTTCATCAACAACTAATTGTTTATCCTCTCTATATGTAATTCCCTGCCATTTAGCAGTAGTACTTAACAACTTAACAGATGCAAAACCATTTTTCATCGCATCAAAAACAGTATCAGGAATTAAATATTCACACTTTAAAATATTATCCTTATTATCTAATAAAAATTTTGGGAAATTATCTTCAATATAATTAAATATACTAGCATTAAACCCAAGCATATTCATACTTACTAAAGTATCAGGAGTAATATTAAAAGATGGAGCACCATTCAAAGGAGAAGCAACAATATCATTTCCAACCATCTCAACCTTACTCTCAATAAGTTCAGTTAAAAAACCATTTTTCTCATGACATACACCTCTTTTAACAGAACCATTATTAGACAAAGTATTTTTAATTTTATAACCAACAACACAATATGTATTAGTAGAAAAATCCTTATCTAAAAAGTCAGACATTACATAATAAGCATCACGACCATAAAAATCATCAGCATTAATAATTGCAAAAGGACCAGAAATCAAATTCTTAGCAGATAAAATAGCATGAGAAGTACCCCAAGGTTTTTCACGATCAACAGGCCTAGAAAATCCAGCAGGTAAATCATCCATATCTTGGAATGCATATTCCACCTTAATATGACGAGAAACCCTATTCCCAACAGTCTCTTTAAAAATATCAAAATTTTCCTTCTTAATAACAAATACTACCTTATTAAATCCAGCCTTAACTGCATCATAAATTGAATAATCAATAATAAACTCTCCACTTGGACCAACTGGCTCAATTTGTTTTAGCCCTCCAAAACGACTACCCATACCAGCAGCCATAATTAATAATGTTTTTTCCATAAATCCTCCCTAAACATTAAATCTAAAATAGCAAATATCTCCATCTTGCATTATATATTCTTTTCCTTCAAGACGCATTTTACCATTTTCCTTAACCTTCTTTTCATCACCACAAGCAACCAAATCAGAATAACTCATTACTTCAGCCTTAATAAATCCTTTTTGAAAATCAGTATGAATAATTCCTGCACACTCTGGCGCTTTCATCCCCTTTTTAAAAGTCCATGCACGAACCTCATCAGAACCAGCAGTAAAAAAAGTAGCTAATCCCAATAATGAATAAGTAGCCTTAATTAACTTATCAAGTCCACTCTCAACAATTCCTAAATCAGATAAAAACTCTTTTTTCTCATCATCAGATAATTCGCTAAGTTCAGATTCAATTTTAGCACAAACAACAACGACATCAGAACCTTCTTTTAAAGCATAATCACGAACACTATCAACATACTTATTACCACTAACAGCATCTTCCTCACTTACATTAGCCATATAAATAATAGGCTTAGCAGTAATTAAATTAAAATGTTTAATAATCGCCCATTCATCATCCTCAAAAGATAAACCTCTAACAGGAATATTTTGTTCCAAAGCATTTTTAATTTTCTCCAACAAAGCAGCCTCTTTTTGAATATCTTTATCTTTAGACATACTTGCTTTTTTACCAATCTTATTAATACGATTCATAATAATTTCTAAATCAGATAAAATAAGTTCCACATTTATTATTTCAATATCACGAATAGGATCAACATCATCTAGAACATGGATTATATTAGAATCATCAAAACATCTAACCACTTCTACAATTGCATCAACCTCACGAATATGAGATAAAAACTTATTACCTAATCCCTCACCATTGCTAGCCCCCTTGACAAGACCAGCAATATCAGTAAACTCAAAAGCAGTTGGAACCAAACTCTTAGGCATATATAAATTATTTAAAAAATCCATCCTAGAATCAGGAACAACAACAACCCCTACATTAGGATCAATAGTTGCAAAAGGATAATTTGCTGCTAAAATATTTTTTTTAGTTATAGCATTAAACAAAGTAGACTTACCTACATTTGGAAGACCTACAATACCAGCTGTTAAACTCATTAAAACACCTCCAAATAAAAATGGATATCCCATTGATATCCATTATACAATAAATAAATAAATAATTCAAACTATAACGTAGAATATCCATTAATTCCAATAGGAATACCAGATATATACCATAAAGTAATAATCGCAATCCATAAAAATCCAACAATTAATACAATTGGTAAAATCATTTTCAAAGTCCCAATTATAGTTACAGATCGTTCCTCTTCCTTAACATATTTTTCCATAAAACCAATCATTATAATAAAATATGCATAAACAGGAGTCAAACCTTTACCAACACTATCAGCAATTTGAAAAATAAATTGAGTAAAATCTGGAGTAATATTAGATCTCATAAATAAAGGAACAACAACTGGAGAAGCAATAATCCACTTACCAGTAGTAGATGGAATAAAAATACTCATAATAACAATAATTATAAAGAATATAACAATTAAAAATGCACCAGATAATTGTAAATTACTTATAAAATCGATCATCTTTGATCCAAATACAACACCAATATTAGTCCATTCAATAATACCTTCCAATTGAGAAATAAAAAACATAAGAACAAACAAATAACCTAATCCATCAAATGATTTACATATTCCTTTAGAATAAACATCACCAATTTTAACATTATGAAGATATCCATAGAATAAACCACAAATACTTAAAATTATACTAAATATACATATAAATCCATTTGAAAAAGGACTATTAGAGCCAAATAATCTATCAATATATCTTGTTGAACTATTATCAAGTAATAAACCAGATCCAGGCAAACCAGGTATAATCATATAAACTAAAACTAATAATAAAATAATAAATAATATAAAAGTAGGATAACTAAACCTATTATTAGAACTTATACCTTCACCTTTCTTAAAATTTGGAACAATTCTTTTTTCAATTAAATGAGATAAAATAATACTAACACCAAAAGTACTTATAATCATAATAAGTTCAGTAGAAACAAGACTAAACACATAATCAGAATCAACCTCTACCCTAGCTGCTGCTTCAGTAAAAGCACCTAAAATATATGAATCATAATTAAACATAATACCTGTTCCATAACCTAATGTTATACCTAAAAAAACAGTTAAAATACCCAATATAGGACTTTTACCAATCTTTTTATACAAAATACTTATAAGTGGAATTAACATTACATAACTGTAATTACCAAAAAAAGTAATACAAACCCCTAAAAGAACAACAACAAAAGTTAAAAAAGAACTCTTAACCTTTTTAAAAGGCAAAAATATAGAATCTAACATTCCACTTGTATCAGCAATACTAATACCAATTAACGAAATAATTAGTAAAGTAAGTGGCTCAAACAATTTGAAATTTGTAAGAGCATTGCTAAATAAATACTTGAAACCATTAACAGAAAAAATATTATTAACAGTTACAAGTGATGACTCTAATCTTCCATTTGATATATATGTTTGATAACTTTCAACACCAAATATAGATAACAAGAAAGATAAACCCATAACAATAGCAATCATTATTAAAATTGTAGATAGAGCCCCCTGAAAAATACGTTTCTTTTTCTTTTTCATAAAACCTCCTAAAAAGTTACAACTTTCTTTAATTTTTTATTAAATTCAATACGAGGAAGCATAATAACTCTAGAACAATTAATACACTTTATCTTAATATCAGCACCTATTCTAACAATTTCCCAAAGATTAGTACCACAAGGATGAGGCTTTTTCATCATTACAACACTACCTAATTTATATTCTTTATCCATTATGAATCACCACCTGTGGGAAAGGAATAACAATATGATTCTTATCTAAACATTGCTTAATAATCTTCTTTAAATCTCTCTCAACCTGTAAATGTTCCATTGGATTAGTATCACATATAATTCGATATGTAATAGAACTATCATCATAACTTTGGATACCAAGTAACTTAATATCGCCTCTGATACCAGGAATTGAGTTATTCAAATTACTAAATAAATCTTTTATTACTTTCTCAAACTTTTCAATATTCGTATCATAAGAAAGAGGTATATCTACAATAGCAACAGACTTCTCTAAACTATGATTAATAACCTCCTCAATCAAATGATTAGGAACAATCATAACCTCACCTGTTAATGAACGAATCTTAGTAGACTTAATACCTAAATCAATTACCTCTCCTCTAAAACCTTTAATAGTTACAGTGTCCCCTACACGATATTGATTTTCTAATATAATAGTCATACCTGCAACAAAATCTTTTAAAGTATCTTGTACAGCAAGACCAGCGACTATTCCAACAACACCTAAAGATGCAATTAAAGTTTTAGTATCGATACCAAAAATATCAAGAATCATAACAGCATCAATAATTATAATAAAATATTTAAACAAATTATTAATTAAACTATTAATAGTTTTAGACTTTTTCCTATCAACATACTTGTTTCTTATTCTAAAAACTCTATTAACAACATTTTTAACAATTAAATACAAAAGAATAGACACTAAAACAATTAAAATAGGTCCAACAATTTCTTTAATCAAAATTAAATCTAAAAATTTTTTCATACTAAATATCCCTAATATCTAAAAGTTCCAAGATTCTATTTAAATCAGCAGAAGTATCAAAAAATATTTCAATCTTTTTACTTTTAACACTAACCCTAGAATCAAATCTATCTCTTAATAAATCTTCAACATATTTATATTGGCTTTCAGGCTTTTTTCTATTAATCTTAACTTTTTTTGCAACTTCTTCAGTCCCAGTAATTGATTCAACATCTCTAACTACTAAATTTTCATCAACTATTCTATTAGCTAATTTAATTATTTCATCACGTGATTCTAATTTACTCAAAGCTCTAGCGTGTCCCATTGTAATACGTCCATCACTAACCATCTGTTGAACTTCACCAGGTAAATTAAGCAAACCTATAATGTTTGTAATATGACTTCTACTCTTACCAACACGACGAGATAATTCTTCTTGAGTTAAATTCAAATGTTCAATCATACTCTTATAAGCTAACGCTTCCTCAATAACATTTAAATTTTCACGTTGTAAATTTTCTAAAAGAGCAATCTCCATCATCTGTTCATCAGTAAAATCACGAATAATAGCAGGAATCTTTTCTAATCCAGCCATCTTACTAGCTCTGAATCTACGTTCACCAGCAATTATATCATAACCCTTAATGCTTTTCTTAACAATTATAGGTTGAAAAACACCATGAGCCTTAATTGAATCAGCTAATTCTTTTAAAGCCTCTTCATCAAATACTTTTCTTGGTTGATATGGATTTGGTCTTAAATCATTCAAATTTAATTCAATAATTTCTTCATTAGAAGCACTTTCATATATTTTAGCTTCAACACTTTCTAAATCAAGATTTTCGCTGTTAAATAAGTCTTCTAACCCCCTACCTAATGCTCTCTTCTTAGTTTCCATTTCTATCTATCACCTCTTTAGCTAAATTAAGGTATGCTTCAGTTCCCCTACTATGAGGATCATAAGCAATTATTGGTTTTCCATGACTTGGAGCTTCAGATAATCTTACAAGTCTAGGAATAATAGTATCATAAACCCTTTCTTTGAAATAACTCTTAATCTCTTCAACTACCTCTAAACCTAAATTAGTTCTATTATCAAGCATAGTCAAAAGAACTCCTTCTATATCAAGACTAGGATTTAAACTCTTTTGTGCAAGCATAATAGTATTTAACAATTGCATAATTCCCTCAAGTGCAAAGAACTCACATTGAACAGGAATAATAACACTGTTAGCAGCTGTTAAAGCATTAGTTGTTAAAATACCTAAACTTGGTGGACAATCCAATATTATATAATCAAATGTCTCACTAGCAACATCTAAATACTTTTTTAATTGAGTATTTTTTGAGAAGTTAGGATCCAACTTACTCTTTTCAATTAGTTCAATATCAGCACCTGCTAAATTAATAGTAGCAGGAATAACGCTTAAATTCTTAAATTTAGTTTTAACAATAGCTTCATTCAAAGTAGCTTGATCTATTAATAAGTCATAAACACTCTTACCAATTTCACCCTTATCAATACCAATACCAGTACTTGCATTTCCTTGAGGATCTAAATCCACAAGCAAAACTTTTTTTCCAAGTGCACCAAGAGATGCAGCTAAATTTATACTAGATGTAGTTTTTCCAACTCCACCTTTTTGATTAACTAAGGCAATTATCTTACCCATTCTATCACCATCTTCTATAACAAACTCTATTTAATTTTATCATACTTTATAACTTTTTACCATGGATTTAAAAAAAAAGTAAAAAAAATATTAAAAGAAAAAATAAAAACACTTTACACTTACATTACAGTAATAAAAAAAGTATGTTATCTCACAAAAATATTACCTCGAAGTTATAAAATTATTTATTTAATGCATCCAAATATTTTTTCATATAAACTTCTTTATTTCTAGAATCATACTGCATTATAAAACGAGGATGTTCTAAAGGAACAATTTCATCAAACAAACGATACTTTTCATTTAACTCTGATAAAAATTTGTAATTTGCACCGCTACCTATACAATAAACTACAGATGTATCAAGGCCAAATTCAATCTGCTTTTGAAGAGATTCTAACATAAAAGAATACAACAACTCACATACCTTTTTACTTTCATAATAATTACAATTCAACTCATTACCTTTAGAATTAACCCTAACAATACCTATAGGGCATACAAAATTCATATAAAAATTAGAATAAAATTTTTCACATCCACCATATTCTTCAATAACATCATACAAAAAATTAGAAGAAGCCTTATTAACGTAAAAATCATCAATATGTATACCTGTTATATTTTGCAAATGAGCAGCATCCTCATAAGGAATACCTGTAACAGCTGTTCCTCTTCTTGCAGGTGAACTTCCTATAATTAAACGACGTTTCTTATTATCATTATAAAATTTATTATAAAATCTACAAACAATATCATTAATTCGTTCTTTATTATCGCCATTAAAAGGATTAATCAATTTAAAACCAGAAGGCAAGTCAAAAGAAACTTTAGATGACTCTTTATCAAACTCAATAATCTTTTCTCCAAATGTATTATTATTTTTCACAATTAATCACCATAAATCAAATTATAACACAAAAAAAAAGAATTAATCTTGTAATTCTTCGATTAATTCTTCTTTTGTCATCTTACT
>CAMVNW010000003.1 GCA_947168965.1 uncultured Caryophanales bacterium | reverse complement strand
AAAACTCCTTTTTAAGGAGTTTCATTTGTTTCAATTTCTGATTCAATTATTTGTTCGAATGATATGTTTGCATTTATTGTGAATGTTAATTCTTCATTTTCTTCAGTAGTTGTTGATCCTATAGCTGTATCTGCTTCATCATTCATTTGTTCTTCTTCTCCTTCGTACCATTCAAAGTATATTCTTATTGTAAATGGTTCAAAGTTAAAGTTTTCTGTTTCATTATCGTATAAAAGGTTATTTGTTATTGTATTTGTTTGAAGTGTTGTATACTCAATTGTATCTCCTTCTTCATAGTCATTTGGTAGTATTGCGTATTTTGTTATCATTAAATCTGGTATTTCTTCATTATCTATTTCCAAATCTATTGAATATCTAAATGATACGTCTACATTTGTTGGATCAATATCTATGTCGAAGTATCCTTTTGAAGTAGGCGCTACTGTATTTTCTCTTATATTTTCATTTTGTTCGATTGTTGGTGTTATTGTTATGTTTGAATTATTTTGGTCTGTGATATCTTGTGTATTAATTAGTATTTGCCATTTTGCGAATAATATATCTATATTTCCTGTTGTTCCTGCAACATATCTTGAATATGTACTACTCATAAAGCAAAGACATAATGAACATGACATTAGTAGTAGTACAAAACATATTCTTTTTTTCATGGATATCACCTCTTAATTTCATTATAAAATGTTTTATTTCTAATTACAAAACATTTTACACTTTTTTTGTTTTGAAATTGTAAAGTGGTGTAAATAAAAAGTTTTATATGTACACATTATGTAATTGACTTTTTTAATTTATATGTTATATAATTATTGAGATAGTAGGTACACTGGTGGTGAGGTTTTGTGAATGGTGAAATTGAGGTAAGCGTTAGAAAATTAAGAAGAAAAAAGAAAATTATTAA
This sequence comes from uncultured Caryophanales bacterium, assembly GCA_947168965.1. Classification (GTDB taxonomy): domain Bacteria; phylum Bacillota_I; class Bacilli_A; order RF39; family UBA660; genus UBA3631. Next base: position 53,005 of record CAMVNW010000003.1, on the reverse strand, counting down.
GACTATTAAGATTGTAATTTTATTTATTTTACTTATTTTATTTATTGCTTATATAATAATGAACATTATATATAATAATGGTAACTTTAGTATTACTCTTGATAAGAATTTATATTTTCAAAAGGGTATCGTTATTTATGATGATCCTGATTATAAGGTTTTTAGAACAGAGTTATATGCTCAATCTGTTGATTACTTTGACAATATTTCTTATAGATGGTTGCCTGATAATTTAGATGATGTAGATAGTTCTCATAATGGTGATAATTATGTTGCGTATACTTTCTATATAGAAAATACTGGTAATGATACTTCGGATTATTGGTCTCAAATTATTATAGATGATGTTATTAAGAATGTTGACACAGCTGTTAGAATAAGAGTTTATAAAAATGGTGAGTATATTACATATGCTAAAATGGGTATGAATGGTGAACCTGAGCGTGATACTGTTCCATTTGTTAATGATGAATTAGTTTCTTTTGAACATCGTGAAAATTTTGCTCCAGGTGATGTTGATAAGTATACTATTGTTATGTGGATAGAAGGAACTGATATAGATTGTACTGATAATATTTTAGGGGGAGAAATTAAAGTACATATGGAGTTTAATTCTGAATTCATTGAAGTTGATGCAAATAAGTTTAGTAAAGATAAAGAATAAAAAGGAGAATGTTTATGGAGGAGAAAACAAATTTTGATATTTCTAGTCTCAGCTTAAAAGAGTTAATTAAAGTTTACGAAGATATTAATTCTTTTCTTGATTTTTTAGATGAAAGTAAGATTGATGAAAGTGAGGCTAACAATGAATAGTTTTTTAGATTTTATTGATAATGATATTGAAGCTAAAAAAACATTACTCTCTTCTATGCCTATAAATAACAAAACTAATATTAAGAAGTATAATGAAAAGATTGCTTCAATTTATGAAAACTATGAATATTATAAGGAGAGTGTTTTAAAATATTTAAAAGCAAAAAGTGAATCTTTCGAATGCCCTGATGAGGTTAGAAATACTGAAGAGTTAATGAAACAATTTGATGAATATAAGCACATGAAATTTATATTGAATCCTATGAATTCTTTTAAAGAAAAAATGGGACTTGACAATTTACTTTATGATATTCATAATTATTCTAATTTTACATTTGATGAAATAAATGAGATAATTAGAAAGTTGATTGAAAAGTTTAGAACTGCAGGTATTACTCTTAAAAGCAGTGATTTTAAATATACTTGTTATGTTAATGAATACATGACTGAATTTTTTAGCGTGAATGGTGATTATAGTAGATTATCTGAAACTTTTGAAAAGATATATTGGTATAATCCTAATATAATTGAGCATATTGAACTTAATTTTAGAAAGCTTATTAAAAAGCATAAGAAAAATTTTGAAGATTATATTAGTCATGAGCAACATACTCTTTTAAGTAAAAATAATTTTAAGGATTATAATTCATTGATTGATGCCTTGAAGAAAAAGTATGATGAGCTTGTTAATTGTAATGAAGAAGATATGTGCGATATTATTGAAATGGCTAAAAAGAGTGAAATAGAGATTAATAATTATTTTCCTGATAGTAAGTTTAGACTATCTACATATTCTGATTTGACTATTAATGAGATTGATTATAGTGATGAAGATTCTATGAATAAATTGTTAGAAACTTTAAAAAGATTAAGAACTAATATTTTGGAATATGGTAATTATTTGAAGTTTATTCCATTATTTAATTATTTTAAAGAAAAATATGAAAAACAAGAGTCGGTTGAATCTAATAATTCTGCTTTAAAGAATATTGAAAATCAGATTAATACTAAAGAATCAAAACTTGATAATATTAATGGTAAAATATTTAATGATCATAATACTGGTTTTTCTCTTTTTAAGAAGAATAGTTCTGAATCTTTGAAAAATTTAAAAATTGAATCTTTGAAGATTGCGAAGGAATTATATGATTTATATTATCAACAAGAAAAGTTAGAATTTGAAAACAAGATTATTTCTCTTAAAAATGATTCTTTATTGTTGATATCTGATGTTGTTAGACTTTATTATAGTTATAATTTCTTTAAGAAAGAAACATTTAAAAAGGTGTTTGAACTTGGTACATATAATGAAATAGTTAATTTATGTGATGAATTTGATGAATTTGCTTCGAATCCTACTAATATAATTATTAATGGTATTAATACTTTCGAAGAAAGTGATGTTGCGAGTGTTATATGTAATAAGTATAGACTTGAAAATATTAATTTGGAATTAGCGGACTTGGATGAGGATAGTTTGATCGCTTTAAAAAATAAAATTGATTTTATATTTAGAATTAACAAGATAGAACATAGTGATTTATCTGTTGAAAAAATTTGGTTTATTGTTCAAACTGATAAAATATTAGAAAAAGAAAAGAAAGATAAATAGTCTTTCTTTTTTTAATAATTTATAATCGACAATTTTTGACATTTTGAATTGACTTTTGTGAAATCTATGTGTATAATTATATTGTATTATAGTAGGGCGGTGTATAGTAGAGAGTGTTTGAGTATTATGGCTTTATTAAGGAAATGAAAGGATGAAAAAATGAAAGATAAAAAGAAAAATAAAAAGATTAGACATTTGATTGCTTTTTGTTCTTTAAGTTCATTTATATTTATTGTTGCTACTTATGCATGGTTCATAGGTATGAGACAAGTAAATGTATCGAGCTTTGAGATTGAAATAGCAAGTACTGATAGTTTACTTTTATCTCTTGACGGAAGTAAATGGGATACAACAGTAACTATTAATAAAGAAAATTTTAAGACAGTTTCATATGCTGGAAATGTTAACAACTGGGCTGGTATAGGAACTGGTACTGAAAATACAGGTTTGAAACCAATTTCATCAATTGGTGAAATGGATTCAACTTCATCTACAATGAAGATGTTCGAAAAAGGAAGTTTAACTGCTACTCCTGGTGGATATAGACTTTTAGCAAGTCGTATTCATAACTATGAAACAAATACACAACGTGCTAATTCTATAAATGCTCAAGGATTTAACACAGAAAATGGTGGATATATAGCATTTGATTTATTTGTTAGAAATTTCTCAGGACAAGCATATTATACTGAAAATAATGAATTAAACGAAGAAGCTATTTACTTAACAACTGATTCTGCTGTTGTTGTTAAAACAACTGGTGCTAGTACTGGTGTTGCTGGTACAGGAATCGAAAACTCTGTAAGAGTTGGATTTGCTCAAATTGGTAGGGTAAATGGTAAAACTACTGATGTTGCTACAATTACAGGTATTAAGTGTGTTCCTGGCACAGGATCACCTGTAACAGGTATTTGTCGTACTGCTCAAATTTGGGAACCAAATGACACTGCACACGTAGATGCTGCTATAAGTTATTATGATACATCTTGCAGATTAAGACCTACAAATGATGGTGAAGGAGTTTCTGATATTACTTTAGCTTCAGCTTATACTGCTGACTCTAATTGTGGAGAAGTAGAAGATGGAACTGCTAATTCAACATATGCAATTAGAAGAGTTGTAAATGTTGCCGATAAAGTAGATGTATACGATGGTGCACAATACAACGGATATACTAAAACTATAAAAACAGCTGATGGTGATGAACCACTATTTGAATACAATTATTTTACTGATACTGAAAAAAAATTAGTTGGTATGCAAAGACCTACATTTATGACACTTGCACCAAACAGTATTACTAAAATAAGAGTATATGTATGGATTGAAGGACAAGATATAGATAACTATGATTTTGCTTCAATTGGAAAACAAATTAATGTTGCATTTGGATTTACTAAAGAAAGATTTACTGAAGGAGAAGCACAAGGTCAAGATGGTCCAAATATGCCAACAGGTGATACTACAAAACCTATTATAACAGGTGTATCTAATCCAGCTAGTCCTGTTTCAGCTTCATCATTTGATCCAATGAATGGTGTTCATGCATACGATATTAGATCAGAAGCTAGCGAAGAGGCATGTACAACAGCAGGTGGAACATGGACAACAGTTGATGGAACAACAGCATGTTATGATGATTTAACTACAAAAATTCAAGTTACTAATCCTATAACTTCTGAATCTGCAGCAGGTACTTATGTTGTTCGTTATTTAGTTAGCGATTGGCAAGGTAATTATGCTGAAGCAGCTATGAATGTAACAGTACAATAATATAAAAGGTATAGAGTAACATAATGTTACTCCTTACCACTATATTTTAGAAAGGAAATTAAAATGGCAAGAAAAGATAAAAATAAGAAAAAAAAGAGAATATTGCATCTTGCAGTAATATTTACTTTTACAGCTATCGTTTTTGGAACTGCAACCTATGCATGGTTTATAGGTATGAGAACAGTAAATGTTACTCCATTTGATGTTGAAATTGCTGCTACTGAAAGTTTATTACTTTCATTAGATGGTAAAACTTGGGATACTACAGTTGCTATTAATAGTAGTAATTATAAAGATCCTGGAACAGCTGGAACTTATACAGTTGCAAAAGGAAATACAAACAACTGGGGTGGAAGAGGATTAATTCCAATGTCATCTATAGGTGATATTGATCCTAGTACAAATAGATTAAAATTATTTGAAAAAGGTAGTTTAACTACAACTGCTGGTGGATACAGATTGATGGCAAGTCAAGTAAAGAATGCTACAACTACTCCAGATGGATATGTTGTATTTGACTTATTTATTAAAAATTCATCAGGAACTGAATATTATTCAGGATATGATACTTATAATGAAGAAGCAATTTATTTAACAACTAATTCAGCAGTAACTGTTGGTTCATCAGGAGTTGCTAATACTGGTATTGAAAACTCTGTCAGAGTTGCATTTGCACAAATTGGTAGAGTTGTTGGTACAACTACTGATGAAAGTGCAATTCAAGGAATTACTTGTAATGGTGAAATTGGTAAAACTACTGGTGCTGTAACAAGTATTTGTCGTAGAGCTCAAATTTGGGAACCAAATGATAAAAACCATGTTGTTGATGCTTTAAGTTGGTATAATACAACTTGTAAGAAGAGAACAGGTGATAATACTTCTGAAGCAACATATAGTGGAACATGTGGTACTGTAGCAAATGGTACTGCTGTACCTACATATGCAATTCGTAAAGAAATTACATCTCCAACAGCTGTTGATGTATATGATGGAACTGCATTTAATGGTTATACTGGTACTGTTACTACAGATCCAGATGATACTGCAACAAATGCATATTTATATGCATTCCCATATTTTACTGATACTGATAAAGCAAAAACAGGAGTTGAACGTCCAACATTTATGACATTAGCTCCAAATAGTATCACTAAAGTAAGAGTTTATATCTATATTGAAGGACAAGACATTGATAACTATGACTTTGCTTCAATTGGAAAACAAATTAAAGTTAATTTTGGATTTACTAAGGAAAGATTTACTGCTACTGATATAGATTATCAAGGGCCTGCACTTCCACAAGATGATGGTCCAGCTGTAAATAATGGTAACCAATCACAAAATAGTGGTAATCAAGATTCACAAAATAATGGTGGAACAACACCAGAAAATAGTGGTGGAGGAGAATAAGCTAATGCTTATTTGACATTATAAATAATTAATATATACTGACTAAAAGGTTATGTTAATAGATAATGATTAAGGAATAATCGGTTTGTTGGTTATTCCTTAATTTATTAATGGAGGTTTTTATGAACTTAGTAGAAAAGGAAAAATTTAAGTTTAAACTTCCTAATATTTCTAAAAGAGGTAGATTGTTAATACTTGTTGTATTTTTCTTAGGAATTGCTCTTAGTTTTGCTACTTATGCATGGTTTTCTGCTTCTTTAAATGTTAAGGTTAAGTTTTTCGATGTAAAGGTTTCTACTGAAACTGGTTTGTTTATTTCTTTGGATGGTGTTAATTTTTCTGATTCTATTGAAATTTCTAGAGAATCAATTACAAGTGATTTAGTAAGACTTTATCCAAACCATACAAATCAGTGGGCTGCTAATGGATTATGGAGTGTTTCTTCTAATGGTATTCCTAATACTAATTCTGATAAGTTTGCTGTTTATGGTGGTAGTATGGGTAAATATACTGATAAAGCTCGAAAAGGTACTAGATTTGTAACAACTTCTTTAATTTCTGAGGATAAATCTAGTGAATGGAATCAATATATTGCTTTTGATATATTTTTAAAAAATGTTTCTGGTTCTCCTAAAAAAGATAATTTATATATTGGACGTGGTACTTATATTGATTTTGATGAAAGTGCTGATCAAGAAACAAGAGAAAAAATGCAAGATATTTTCAATACTATGAGAATGGGTATTGTTAAAATTGGTGAAACTGATTTAAAGGCTGACGTTAATACTATTCAGAATTTGCAATGTAATGGTGAATGTATTTCTTTAATATATGAGCCTAATAGTACTAAGCATAATCAGGAGAGTATTGATGCTGCAAGTGAATTAGGAATTAGTATAAGTGATAATACTTATGTTCCTACATATGGTGTTATTGCTGAAGGTGATCATTTAGATCATAAAAGTGGTTTTATTAATTCTGGTGTTAGTCTTGATACTGAACATTTTGCTTTACAACATACTATTTTTGAAAGTGATTTTTCAAATGCTATATTTCAAATACCAAATGGTATTACTAAAGCAAGAGTTTATATTTGGATAGAGGGCCAAGATGTTGATGCTTTGGAGGTTCATTCTGAAGGTGCTCCAGTAGCGCTTAATTTAGATTTAGAAAAAGATTTAGCAGGTTATGAAGAATATTAGGAGGTAATAATATGGAATTAAGTAAGAGTAAAAAAATTATTTGTATAGTTTTGTTTTTAATTTTTATATTATTACTTTCTTTTAGTCTTCCAGCTTTTGCTCGTTATAAGAATAGAATTTCATCTTATAGTAATGTATGGAGTGGTAATATTGCTTCTAAATATAAGAGTGGTAATGGTACTTTGAATAATCCATATATTATTTCTAATGGTGAGGAATTGGCTTTCTTTTCCTCGCAATTAGAAAATAATAACTATGATGGGGTTTATTTTAAATTGTCTAATGACATTTTACTTAATGAAGGTATGTTTAAGTATGAGGACGATTTAGTAAAATATATTGTTGGTAATAATACTTATTATGTTAATGGTGATAAATATTATGACAATCCTGATTTTACAGGTGAAGAGGTTGGAAGTATTAATGTTTTTCCATCACTATCTAATTTTAAGGGTATACTAGATGGTGATTATCACACTATATATGGTTATTATAATTCTCAATCATTATTTAATAATTTATCTGGTGAAATTACATCTTTATATATTGAAAATGCTTTTGTTAAGGGTAATGGAAATTTAGGTGTTTTAGCTGACAGTATTATTGATGGTAGTGTTAGTAATGTTTTAGTTGATGGATATGTTTTAGGTGATTCATTTAATTCAGAGGTTAATGATATTACTAATTTATTAGATGATTTTAATAGTTTAGAATATAGTATTATTGGTGGAATAAGTTCTTATTCTAATAATTCTACTTTTATTAATTGTGTTAGCAAGGTTAATATTAATGGTGGATTTTTATCTGGTGGTATTATTGGATATAGTGAAGATTCTTCAATTATAAATTCTTATAGCACTGGTTCTTTAAATTCTTATAGTTCTAATGGTATAGGTGTTTTTAAAGGTAATGGTGTTATTGATAGGGTTTATAGTACTAGTTCTATTAATGGTGGATTAATTGGTTATTTTATTAATTCTCAAGCTAATATTAGTAATTCTTTTATAACTACTGATAATGATTTAGTTTTAGATCTTGTTGATAGTGATATTGTTTCTAGTAATAATTATTATGTTTATCCTGATAGAGATGGTGGAATTAATAGTAGTTTAGTTACTGATTCTAATTTAAAAGATAAAAATTTCTTAGTTAATTATAGTGAATTTGTTAGTTTTGATGATTTAGAGAATAATCCTTTAAATAATTGGGTTTTTGAAGATGGAATGCTTCCTGTATTATTTATTGATGATATTATTAATTCTTATTCTGAACTTCATTTAAATACTTTTATGTGGAATTCATATAGTCCTAATTTGGATACTAAAAATATTAATTCTAATATTACTTTTATGATTAATGATATTGATAATATACATGTTACTGATAAGTATTATTATATTAGTAATTCTCAAGATGTTTTGAGTAAGTCTGATTTGAATAATGTTTCTTGGACTCCTTATACTGATATTGTAAGAATAAATGATGAAGGTTTTTATGTTATTTATGTTAAGTTAGTTGATAACAATGGTAATGTAAGTTATATTAATTCTGATTTATTAGTTCTTGATAGCAGTGGTTCTAATGTTAGTATTAGTGCTTTTGATAATCAATGGAGTGGTTTAAGTAGTGGCGAAGTGTATGTTGATCATCCTTTTGATTTTACTGTTAGTGCGACTGATTCTTTATCTGGTATTAAGTCTATAGAATATTATTTAAGTAATTTTGTTATAAATGACATGAATAGTATTTCTTGGGTTAATTATGACGGGGATATTTCTGTTAATACTGTTGGTGAATATATTTTATATGTTAAGGTTACTGATGGTTGTGATTTTGTTACATATGCTTCAACTCCAGTTATAATTTATGATGGTTATGTTATTAGTAATTTTAAGCCTTTAGGTGGAACTGGAAACAATATAACTAATAATTCAAGTATTTCTTTTGATGTTAGTTATTCTAATAATAAGGAAATTTCTATTACTCATAATTTAATATCTAGTATTTTACTTCCTAGAGGTACTGATATTACTATGATCGATAGAATAAATAATAAGGTCTATAGTTATGTTGTTGATACTAATGATAGATTTGGCTTTGATCTTAATGGGGTTGCTAGTTATCCTTTAAGTTTGTTTAAGGAAAAGGGTAGACTTAGTGATGTTTATTATTCTGATTCTACTGTTTCTAATGAGTCATTTAGTTTTATAATTGATTTTAGTAATTCTAATATTAATAGTAGTTATAATAATATTTCAATTTATTTAGAAGGTGTTAATAATGATTCTATTTTAAGATCTACTTTAAACAAAAATCCTTTTAATATAACTGATGATAGAAGTATGAGATTAACTCATGGTATTTCTACTGATTATAATGGAAGTATTATTTATAATTCTGATTCTCAAACTGATATTCCTATTAATAGTTTAATAAATTATAGTTCTTATTTTGATACTAGTTATTTTGGTAAGAAATTAGGTTTATCTATAAAATTAGTCGATGGAGCAGGTAGAATTATAAGTAAGGATAATTTAAAAAATATGATGTTTAAGGTTGATGATTTAGTTTATTTACCTGGTAGTGATGATATTGTTAGGGTTAATTTAAATACTAATTCTAATAGTTCTAATGTTTTATCTATTATTACTCATCAAGGTAATTCTTCTTTAAAGGAAGGTACATATTATATTAAAATAAATCCTTATTCATCATATGATGGTTTATATTTTGATAGTGTTTTATCTAATTCAATTATGATTCCTGTTGTTGTTTCTAGTGGAAACAATAATTATGATTATAATTTTGATGTATTAATTGATTCTGATAGAATTCTTGATAAGGGTAATGTTTATAATCTTAATTTTAATATTTTACAGGATAAATTGGAAAATCCTAATATTAAGGTTTCTATGTATAAGAAGAGTGAATTAACTGCTTATAATCAAGATTATGATTTGATTGATATGGGAAATTATACAAGTGATTCTCTTGATAGTTATATTGATTCTGTTTATTATGTTAGTAGAAGTGCTTTATCATATAGTGTTGATCATGAGTATAATGTGTTTGATTTTAATTTGGATACTTCTAATCTAGATAAGACAAGTTATAAATTTGTATTTGATTTATATGATGGTAATAATAAAGTTGGTAGTGTTAGTAAGTATATAATTATTCGTTAGAGGTGATTTATGAAGTATAAAATATTAATATCTTTGTTTATTGTTATGTTTTTTATATTTGGTATTGGTATAACATATTCATATTTTTCATCTGATGCGACTTTAAGTAGTGTTGATCAAAGGATAGCTAAATTTGTATTTGATGCTGAGACATTGGATAGGTTAGAGCTTCCTTTGATTGATCTAACTCCTGGACAGACTGAGGAATATAATTTTTCTATTAGTAATGGTTCTTCTGACCTATTAAGTGATGTAACGATTGAATATCAGCTTACTATACTAACACCTCATTTTACTCCTTTAATTATTGAACTTTATAAGGGTGAGGATTTAATACTTTCTTGTGATGAGACTTATAGTAGAAATGAAAATAACGAGTTGGTATGTAATTCTCCTGTTCAAGAGTTATCTTATGAAGAAGAAAATCTGGATAATTATACTTTAAGAGTTACTTTTGATGGGTTATATAGTGATGAATCTTTTTCTAATTTAATTGATTATATTAATATTGAGATTAAGAGTTATCAGAAAGTATAGGTGATTTTGTGAGTACTAAGAAGAAGTTAATAATAGTTTTTTGTATGATTTGTGGTTTTATGTGCTTTTACCTTACTAGTTTAGCTCGTTATAAGTCTAGTTCTGTATGGAATTATTATTTGGAGTCTCATGGTTTTTATTTTAGTAGTGATTTTTTAGGTAATGATGTTAAAAATGTTGATACTTTATGGGATGGAAATAGTGTTCATTTTAATCTTAAAAATAGTATAAATGATAGTTTAATTACTGAGTATGACATTAGATATAATGTTACTTGTGAAGTACTTAGTGATATTCCTGCTACATGTAATTTAAATGGTACTAATAATTCTACTTTCACGGGTGTTTTATCTAGTAACGCAAGATGTATAAATGATATTGATGATACTGATGTTAGTTCATTTAATAAGACTGAGTGTGAGATTAAAGGATATAGTTGGGAAAATTTGGTTGCTAATCAAGATATTTATTTTGATATTGTTCCTACTGAAGGTTATGAATTAAACAATGTTGATGTTAGTATTGTTGTTAATAGTGTTAGCCCATATAAGAAAAGTATTAGTGGAACATTTAGTTTATTTAAAAATTCTCGTGATTTGGGTAGTATTACTAAATCTATTAATGATTATGAAGATTTTGATGATTTAATTATAACTAATTCTTATGATACTAGAAAATGTGTTAATGTTAAGTTTGATAGTTCAAAAAGAATTGTTGATTTTGATGATAGTATGAGTAATACTTCTATTGATGCATCAGGATATATAAAAGAGTTTAATATAAGCATTGATGGTATGAGTAATAAAAAAATAAGATTTTTTAATAAGGATTTTTCTTATAATTATTCATCTGATGATTTTATTATTGATGAGACAGGTTGTTAGGTGGTTGCAAAAGTTTTTAATTTATGATATTATTTTTATAGTAGAATAGGTGGTGTGTGATGAAGGCATTAGGTGTTATTAAAAGAATAATTGTTTCTATTGTTTTGATTGTGTTTTTTGCATTTACTATAACAATGACAATATTGCTTTTAAATTTTAATAAGTTTGGTGTTACTCAATTTGATGATACATCTTTACTTATTATAAAGAAGGGATTTACTTCTGAAACTTATGAAAAAGGTAGTTTAGTTGTTGTTGAAAGCAAAGAAATAGTTGATTATCAAGAAGGGGAAGAAGTATTCGTATATCATTTAGATGGTCATGGTGGAGTTAATATACAACTTGGTGTTGTAGGGCAAGTACATGAAGAAGATGATGCTATTACATTCTCAAATGGTGATACATATTCTTCTGAATTTATAATTGGTACTGGTGAAAAAATTTATCCAAACATTGGTAAGTATTTATCAATTGTTGAGTCTAAATGGGGATTCTTATTTATTATTTTAGTTCCTAACTTTTTCTTATTTGTTTATCAATTATATTCTTTAATTGTAGAAATAAAATATGGAAAAGATGAAGAAGAAAACTCGTAAGAGTTTTTTTTTCTGTTGCAAATATTGTCGTTATATGATAAAATTGTATTATAGTATAGATAGTAGGTAAGTGTATGAAAAAGAATAAATTGGTTGGTAAGATAATTGATTATACTTTGAATATTTTGATAGTAATACTCGCTATTTTTTTATTGATCTCTATGTATACTGCTTTCCAAGTTAAAATTCTTGGAAATGAGTATTCGAATTTCTTTGGTTATTCTTTGTTTGAAGTTCAAACTGGAAGTATGCATGGAACTATTGAATCTGGGGACTGGATAATTGTTAAAACTAGTCGTGATGTTAATATAGGTGATATAGTTACTTATAAGCATGGTAATGATTTTATTACTCATAGAATTATTGAATCTTATAAGGGAACTTATGTTACTAAGGGTGATGCTAATAATACTAAGGATGATCCTATTGATCAAAGTCAAATAGTAGGTCGTGTTGTTAAGACTTTACATGGGTTTGGGATTTTAAGGAAAACTATTTTTAATCCTTTTGTTATATTGTTCTTAATTGTTAGTTTATATTTATTTAATTTAACTTTTAAATCTGGAAAAAGTAAATTTGATTTGAAAGTTGAGAAGATTGTTAATATTTTAAAAGATTTAATATTGAAGAAGAAAAAAGTTTCAAATAATACTATTAAATCTGAAAAGGTTAAGGTTACTATTGAGTCACCAAGTGAGGTTACTCAAAGTGAAAAAATGCCAAGTAATATTATTACTGTTATAAATGATAATGATTCTTTTGATAATTCTAATAAATCTAATAGTTCTGATGTTATTGATTCTACTAGTGAAAATAAATCTTTAAAAGAAAATGATAATAATGATAAATCTTCTGATATTGAGGATGAATTAAGCAAAACAGCAATGTTTAGAATGATTTCAATTCAACCTGAAAAGGATGATAGTCTTTATAAAGAAACTAGTGAAATAACTGATGAAGAAGTTGTTGATGTTGACGATTTAAGTAAAACTTCAGTATTTAGAATAATTTCGGCTGATTCTCATGATGTTGATATTAAAGAAAATAAAATTGCTCTTGAGGAAAAGGAAAAATATACTGAGGTTGTTAATTTAACATTGAATGCTGAAGAAGTTGATACTCCAGTTGTTGAGAAAAAAATTACACGTGAGTATATTAATGAAAGAATTAAAAGTAAGAAAGCTAAAAATATTATTGATAAAGCTTTTATAATAAAGAAAATTTTATATGATGAAATATTAAATGTTTTACTTAAAGATGGTAGGGTTTATATTTATAAGTCTAATATGAGAAATGAATTTATTGATGAATATATGAATTTGAAGTTCTTTAGTTTTGATTCTGATAGAAAAAATATAAAGAAAAATATAGAGTCTTTTGGTAATGATTTGATAAGTAGATTTGTTCGTGATGAGAAAAAGGTTAATATTGTTCGTGCATATATGAATTGTTTCTTATTTATTTCAAGTATTGAGGATAAGAAAGATTATGATATGGCTGAAGAGTTAAATAAGTATTTTGATTTTGATGATGAGATTAGAGATAATGTTATTTTTGATATTGAACAAATTATAGGTTTCTGCAGGGAAAATTTAACAAATATTTTGGAGAAACTTGATACTAGTACATTTGAGATTAAGTATAACAAGATTGTTGGTCAAAAGAATTTATACGGTGTTCAATTAAATCACAATATTTCATTTAGTAAGGTTTATAGTGAGTATATTGTTGATAAGACTTATAGTGAAGGCATTATTTCTGAGGATAAGCTTGCTGTATTATTAAATATGCTTTTATGTAAGATTGTAACTGATATGATGAAGTCTGATTATGATTCTACATATATTGTATATATTCCTAATGCTTTATATGGTAAGGATAAGAAATTGGATAAGATTATTTCTATTATTGATAATGAATACGCTAAGAGTCATATTTATTTCTTAACTAGTGTTTCTAATATGCTTAAAAATAAGGATGATATTAAGAGATTAAGAAAGAAAGGCTATGGATTTGCTGTTGCATTTAATAAGCCTATTGAATTGAAAAATGATGATATGGGATATGTTTATATGGCTGATTATTATTTTATGGATAGTTATTTAGATGCTTCAAATATTTGTTCTTCTATTCCTTCTGATATTATTAAAAAGATTATTAAGGATAATATTGGTAAGAAGATTGGTGATTATGGGGGTGAATAATAATGAATACTTTTTTTAGATTTTTTTATGAGTTTATTTCAATATTTTTTGAAGGTATAACTAAACTTTTCAATGGTATTATTTCTGGTATTTCTAAGATGTTTAATTATTTTGATTATAAAAAAATATTGGAGAGTTATAAGGATAGTTTTAATACTATTGAATGGATTTTTGTAATTTTAACTATTTTGTTTTTAGTAGTAGTTGTTGTTGGATTTGTACTTTTAGTTTTATTTAGAGTTAGAAAGTATTTAAGATTAAGAAGACAAAAGCTAAATCAAGATGAGTTATTGGATGAAATTGGTAATCTTAATAAAAAGGTTCGTCAATTGATGAAGGAAAAGGATGAACTTATGGCAATGAAGGTTTCTCAATTGGGATTAAAACCTGATGAAGAGGGTGAGACACCTAGTGGTGATGGTGCTGCTCCTCAAGAAGAGAATACTAATGATGAAAATGCTGGTAATGTAAGATTTCCTAAACTTGTTCGTATTGATGAAAGAATGAAAGGATTCAAGGCAAAGAATTACAATGGTAATTTTACTCTTGAAGAATTAATTGATAATTTTAGATGTTTTGCTGCTACACAATTACATTTATACTATAATGAACCATTGTTAAGAGCTTTCTTTGGTGGTCTTGCTTGTAGTAAGTTAATAATTTTACAAGGTATTTCTGGTACTGGTAAAACTTCACTTGCTTATGCTTGGGGTAAATTTGTTAAACATAATTCTTGTATTGCTTCTGTTCAGCCTTCTTGGCGTGATAAGACTGAGTTATTAGGTTATTTTAATGAGTTTACTAAGAAGTTTAATGAAAGTAACGTTTTAGAGGAATTATATATTTCAAGATTTGATGATGATATTCATACTATTATTCTTGATGAAATGAACATTGCTCGTGTTGAGTATTATTTTGCTGAAATGTTATCTATTCTTGAAGTTCCTAATCGTAATGAATGGATTATCGAGTTGGTTACTACAACATGGCCTGATGATCCACAATTAGTTGAGAATGGTAAGTTAAGATTACCAGGTAACTTATGGTATATAGGTACTATCAACAACGACGACTCTACATTTATGGTTACTGATAAGGTTTACGATAGAGCAATGCCTATTGATATTAATGAAAAAATTGATCCTTTTTCTTGTCGTGAGCAAGAAGCTATGGATATTAATTCAAGTTATCTTGAAGCTTTATTTAAAGATGCTCAGGAAAAATATGCTGTTTCTGAAAAGGGTATAAATATAATTAATAAACTAGATGATTATGTTATACATCATTTTAGAATTGCGTTTGGTAACCGTATTATGAAACAATTGAAAGCATTTGTTCCAGTTTATGTTGGTTGCGGTGGAGATGAAGTTTCTGGTATTGATTACTTCTTGGCTAAAAAGGTTTTACGTAAGTTTGAACAATTAAATTTAATTTTAATTCGTGATGAAATTGATGGATTTATCAAATATCTTAATAAGGAATTTGGTAATGGTAATATGAAAGAATGTATTGAGTTTTTGGAGAGACTTAAGAAATCTGCATAAAAGAGGGTGTTATAGATGGGTAAAGCAATCAGTTTGTCTGTTGATGAACAGTTAAAAGTTAAAAGTAATAATTTTATAAAAAATATTAAATCTGGTATGCATTTAAAGTCTGATTTACAAAGTGATATTAATTCTTTGGAGTGGTTGGATATTATTGAAGAGGTATGTCCTTATCTAGATAATATTGTTAGAACTCCTAAGGTTGCTTTGGTTAGTGAATCTGAGGTTACTAAAATAGAGAAGGCTAGAAAAACTAGTGTTGATACTGTTAAGGATTTATCTAAGCATACTGATTATATTGATAAGGTTGATCCTGTAACTGGTGATGTTTTACCTTCTAAATTACTCGTTGTTTTCCGTGAGGAGACTTTCAATACATATGAAAATAGATTTATTTATACTTTGATTTTAAATTTACTTAGATTTCTTACTGAAAAAGAAGAGTTACTTAAGGATTTAAAACCTAAAAGTGATAAAACTTTAGAGTATTCTGCTTCTACTAGTAATGGTAAGGAAAGGGTAAAGGTTGATGTTAAAATAAGTTCTAAACCTACTAGATTATCTGATGAGGATAATGATTTGGAAAAGGAAATTAATTCTGTAAAAAAGAGAATTGAGAAGATGAAAAAGTTTATTAATTCTTGGTTAGCAAGTGAACTTATTACTTCTTTACAGAAACAACACGCAACTCTTGTTATGCCACCAATTAAGAAGACAAATTTAATTCTTAAGAATCCTAATTTTCAAATGGCTACTAAGTTATGGGATTTCTTATATAATGTTGATGATGGTAAAAATAAAAATATTAATGGTATGGATTCAAAAGGTGATGATTTATTAAGAGATATTTTAGGTGATGCCTTCTTGATGGATTATTATGTTTTAGATTCTATTTCTATTAATAAGAAAGATCAAAAAGACAAATTGTGCAAATACGCTTTACTTATGATAATGAATCAGGTACAGCGTTGTGTAGATATTTTATTAAAGAATGGTATTAAGATTAGTGATCAAGAATTACTAAAGCTACTTTCTACTGAGATGGAGAAGAAAAAAAATATTTCTCAAATCGGAAGTGCTGATATTAAGAAAAAATTTCAAAAGGAAATGGATGACTATTTAGCTAAAGCTAGAGAGTATTTGTAGGAGGTTTTATGGAAAAGTTAAGGAATAACAAAGTTTTTAAGATATGTTCTGTTGTTTTCAAAATTATCGTTTTTATTGCAATGATAGGTTTTGTTTTATCTGTTTGTTTGCAAAGGTTCAGTAATAATAAATTGTCTATATTTAATTTTAGAATGTTTACTGTAATATCTGGGTCAATGGAGCCTAAGTATAAGATTGGTGACGTTTTAATTGCTAAAGAGGTTAAACCTGAAAATATTAAAGTAGGGGATAATATTAGTTATTTGGGTACTGTTAATAGTTTTAAGGATAAGGTTGTTACTCACCAAGTTGTTGGAATTGAGAAGATAGATGGAAATTATTATTTTCATACTAAAGGTCTTGCTAATATAGTTGAAGATCCACTAG
Organism: uncultured Caryophanales bacterium; assembly: GCA_947168965.1. Lineage (GTDB taxonomy): Bacteria > Bacillota_I > Bacilli_A > RF39 > UBA660 > UBA3631. The sequence goes on along the minus strand of CAMVNW010000003.1, from coordinate 35,712 downwards.
TTTCTTCTAATCAAGTTTATGGTAAGGTTATTTATAAGTGTTTTATAATTTCTTTGGTTTATAAGATTGTAAGCACAAATATTGGTTTTTATTTATTTATAATAATTCCAATTTTATATATTATTTCTTCTGAGATTATTTCTACTTTGTTAGATAAAGAGGAGAAAAAAAGAAATAGAGATTAAGGATGTGATTTAAATGAAGGCTCGTTATAAGAAGTATTTGAAAATATATATGATTCCTATAGTTTTTATAGCGACTTCATTTATTTTTACTACTTTTGCGTGGTTTGCGTATAGTGGTTTAAGAAAAGTTTCTACTGAGGTTGATGTAAAGGCTTGGTATATTGAATTATCTAAATCAGGTGAAGTTGTTACTAATGATATTGTTATTACTCTTGACGATGTTTATCCAGGAATGGAGACTGTTGATGAGATTGTTAATATTGAAAATAAGGGTGATAGCGACGCTAAATTAAGTTATAAGATTGTGTCTGCAAGAATACTTGATAGTTCTATTAATGGTGAATCTTTGGAGAATAATCAATTTTTATCTGATTCTTTATCTCATGATTATCCTTTTCATGTAAATATTGATTTGAGTAAAAATTATATTGCGGCAGGAGGGGATACAAGTACTTTTGAGGTTTCTGTTTCATGGCCTCTTGATTCTGGTAATGATGAGTTGGATTCTTTGTGGGGAATGAATGCTTATAATTTTCAACAAGATGAGCAAAGAAAATTAATAGAAAATTCTAGTTATGAGGTAAGACCTGCTGTTCAAATAGTTATTAGTATTGTTGCTGAACAGTTTATTGATACTAATAGTTCAAGTGATATGAGATATACTTTGGGTGATACAATTTTATATGATGTTTTACTTAATAAGAGATGTGAATCTGTTAGTAATACTTGTTTAAGTACTACTGTAATTGATACTAATAATACTTTAGGTGATGTTAATGTTACATTGTTACCAAGTTTGTATGGTAATTATTTAACTAGTGATTTTGCTAATTACAATAGTAAACTAGATGAATTTACGTCTAATTGGACTGCTCCTTCTAGAGGATTATCTGCTAATGATTTATTATATATTGTTTCTAAGGATGTTAATAATACTTTATTAAATGGTGATGATATTTCACCACAAATAGTTGGTAATTTAAGTTATGGAAATCGTATTAATACTGAGATTGCTAGAGGAATTAATTCTAATGGTTATTATACATTTATGAATGATAAGTTTAGTTATTTAGTACATAGTGGTTGCTATTGGACTAATTCTAATTATAATGAAACTAATGCTTTTGCATTTGGAAAATTAAATGATTTGAAAAGTGAAATTTATCCTAAATCTAAATCAGAAGAGTGTAAGGTTATTCCTGTAATAATAGCTCCTAAGAATAATTTATAAGGTACTTGATAAAAGTATCTTTTTTTGTATAAAAAAACTTCAGTTTTTCTGAAGTTTATTTAAATATACTTTTAAATATTGAGTTAAGTCCTTTATTGATTGCTTTATCTAATGTTTTATTTGCAACTTTTTTTCCTATTTTATATCCAACAGAATTTTTTCTTTCTTTTTCTGCTTCTTTTTTGGCTTTTTCTTCTTCTTTTTGTTTTTTTAATTGTTCTTTTTCTTCTAATTCTTGTTGTCTTATTTGTTCTTCTTCTTCTAATTTTTGTTTAATCATTTCATTTAGTTCTTCAAATGCTGATTCTCTTTCTATCATTTCGTCATATTTTCCTACTATAGATGATGTATTTATTATTTTGTTTCTTGTTATTTCATCTATTGTTCCCATTTTACTTTGAGGTGGGAGAATAGTTACTTTTTCTACTATTTCAGGTTCTCCTTTATCATTTTGGAATGATACTAATGCTTCTCCTGTACCAAGTGCTAAAATTGCTTCTGTTGTATTGAAGTTTGGATTTGTTCTAAATGCGTCAGCAGCAGCTTTAACTGTTCTTTGTTCTGCAGGTGTGTATGCTCTTAATGTGTGTTGAACTCTATTTCCTAATTGAGCTATTATTTCGTCTGGTATATCTGTTGGTGATTGTGATATGAAGTATAGTCCGATTCCTCTTGATCTAATTAATTTTACTACTTGTGTTATTTGTTTTAGTCTATATGATGGCATTCCATTAAATAATAGGTGTGCTTCATCGAAGAAGAATACTATTCTTGGTTTATCTAAGTCTCCAACTTCTGGCATTTTATTAAATAAGTTTGTTAGTAACCATAATAGGAATGATGCATATAAATCAGGGGACTTAAATAATTCTACTGCGTCTAGGATATTTATTAATCCTTGTCCATTTTCTGTTTGTATAAAGTCGTTTATATCTAATTCAGGTTGACCAAAGAATTTGTCTGCTCCTTGATTTTCAAGTGTTAATAGGCATCTTTGAATTACTCCTATTGTTTGTGTTGTAATATTTCCATATTTTGTTATGAAATCATTTTTGTTGTCTCCCACATATTGAAGAAGAAGTCTTAAATCTTTTATATCATCTAGTTTCCAGTTATTGTCTTTAGCTATTTTATATACTATTGTTAGAACTCCTTCTTGTGCTTCTGATAATCCTAACATCATTGATAGTATTTCTGGTCCAACAGAGTCTATAGTTGTTCTAATAGGGTGTCCTGATATACCGAATATATCCCAAAATCTTACAGGGAATCCTTTATATTCGAAGTTTTCTATTCCTAATTTATTTAATCTATTTTCTAATGCTTCACTTGTTTCTCCTGGTAGTGCAGTAGCTCCAATATCACCTTTAACATCTGCTAGAAATACAGGTACTCCAGCATTTGAGAAACTTTCTGCCATTACTTTAAGTGTTATTGTTTTTCCTGATCCTGATGCTCCTGTAATTAATCCATGACGATTAGCCATTTTTGGTAATATACATGCTTCATAATTTTCATTTTTTCCAATTAATATTTTATCATTTATATACATGATTAATCCTCCTTATTTCATATATTCAATATATATAAATTTTTATTAAAAGTCAAGTAATTATATTTATTAATAATTATAATTGTTATATAATGTTAAAGGTAGGAGGAAGTATGGAAAAAGCGTGTGGTTGTATTGTAATTAATAATGATAAAGTTTTAATTGAAAAACAGTTAAGTGGATTTTATGGATTTCCTAAGGGTCATGTTGAGGCTGGTGAGTCTGAAGAAGAGTGTGCTTATAGGGAAACTTTAGAAGAAGTTGGAGTTAAAGTTAGAATTGATTCTAATTTGAGATTTACTATTAATTATTTTGTTCATAATAATGTTCCTAAAGAGGTTGTTTATTTTATAAGTTTTTTAGATGGTGATTCAGATATATGTATCCAAGAAGAAGAGGTTGAATCTGCTTGTTGGGTTGATATTGATAAAGTATATGATATTTTGACTTTTGATAATTTAAAGAAAATGTGGAAGAGTGCTTATAAAAAATATTTGGAGGTTTATAATGGCTAAGTTAATATTTAATTATTCCGCAATGAATTCTGGTAAGACTATGGATTTACTTAGAACTGCTTATAATTATGAGGAAAATGGATTAAAGGTTATTGTTATGAAACCTAGTGTTGATACTAAGGGTGGAAAATCTATTGTTACTCGTGTGGGTTTGAATAGAGAAGTGGATTATTTAATTGATAATGATTGTGATGTTTATAAATTGCTTTGTGATAAAATTGATGGTGTAAAATGTATCTTTGTTGATGAAGCACAATTTTTAAGTGTTGAACATGTTGAACAATTATTTAGGATAACTAAGTTATTGAATGTTCCTGTTATTTGCTATGGACTTAGAACTAATTTCAAAACCGAACTTTTTGATGGTAGCATGAGGTTACTTGCTTTGGCTGATGAATTAAATGAGTTTAAGTCTTTATGCAATTGTGGTAATATGGCTAGATTTAATGCAAGAAGGTTAAATGGTGAATTTTTATATGATGGTGATGATATATTAATTGATGGTTCTAGTGAGGTAGAATATGTTCCGTTATGTGGGGAATGTTATTTAGAAAAAGTTTTACATATTGATAAGTAAAGCTTTTTTATTGACTAGTATTCTTTTTTTGTGGTAAAGTTTTATATGTAGAATTGAGGTATAGTATGAATGATGATATTATAAAAAGTATTAGTAAAGAAATTAATAAGAGTGAGAAACATGTTAAGATTGTTTTAGAAATGTTAGAGGAAGGTAATACAGTTCCTTTTATTGCTAGATATAGAAAAGAAGCAACTGGTGCGATGACAGAAGATGAGATTCGTAAAATTAGTGAGGTATATGATTATCAAGTTAATTTATTGAAACGTAAAGAGGATGTTATTAGATTAATTGATGAAAAGGGTTTAATGACTGATGAATTACGAGATAAAATTATGGCTTGTAATAAGTTAGTTGATGTTGAGGATTTATATCGTCCTTATAAGGAAAAGAAAAAGACTAAGGCAACTGATGCGATTAATAATGGTTTAGAGCCTTTAGCTAAAATGATTATGTCTTTTCCTGTTAATGGTGATTTGTCTAGTATGGCAAGTAAATATATTAGTGATAAAGTTGAGTCTATTGATAAAGCTATAGAAGGTGCTGGATATATTATTGCTGAATGGATTAGTGACAATGCTTATTATCGTAAATGGATAAGAAATTATACTTATAGAAATGGTTTAATTGTTACTCGTGTTAAAAAGGATAATCCTGATATTTCTAAGACATATGAGATGTATTATAATTATAGTGAAAAGGTTAGTGAGATTAAACCTCATAGGGTTTTAGCTATTAATCGTGCTGAAAAAGAAAAAGTAATTACTGTTAATATTGATGTTAATGTAGATGAGATAATTAGTTTCTTGGAAGGTAAAATTATTAAGAATGATAAGAGTTTTGTTTGTGATATAGTTAAGAATAGTATTCTTGATAGTTATAAAAGATTAATTTCTGGTTCTATTGAAAGAGAAATTAGGGCTGATTTAAAAGAAAAAGCTGATGTTTCTGCTATTAATAATTTTAGTAAGAACTTAGAGAGTTTGTTATTACAACCTCCTTTGAAGGAACGTGTTGTTTTAGCATTTGACCCTGGTTTTGTTAATGGTTGTAAGATTGCTTTAGTTGATAAGACTGGGAAATATTTAGATTCTACTGTTATTAAGCCTTTTTTAAAGGGTATTAGTAGTGAGTCTTTAAAAAGTTGTAAAGAAAAAATTGTTGGTTTGATTAAGAAGTATAATGTTGATATTATTGCGATAGGTAATGGTACTGCATCTCGTGAAAGTGAAAAGTTTTGTGCTGATTTGATTCATGAATATGGTTTATCTTGTAAGTATGTTATTGTTTCAGAGGCTGGTGCTAGTATATATAGTGCTTCTAAGTTAGCTATAGAGGAGTTTCCAGATTTAGAGGTTGAGAAACGTAGTGCGGTTAGTATTGGTAGAAGATTACAGGATCCTTTATCTGAATTAGTTAAGATTCCACCAGAAGGTATTGGTGTTGGTTTATATCAACATGATGTTGCTGAAAAGGCTTTAAAAGAAAATTTGGATTTTGTTGTGGAGAAAGCTGTTAACAGTGTTGGTGTTAATGTAAATACTGCAAGTAGTTCTTTATTACAATATGTTTCTGGTATTAATAAGAAAAATATTGAAAAGATTATTGATTATCGTGAGAGTAATGGTAGAATTAATTCTCGTGAAGAGATTAAGAAGAAAAAGTTATTAAGTGATAAGGCTTATGAACAAGCTATAGGTTTCTTAAGAATACTTGAGGGTGATAATGTTTTAGATAGTACAGGAATTCACCCTGAAAGTTATGATGCTACTATGAAGTTATTGGATTTGTTAGGTTTATCTATTAAAGATATTGGAACAAGTCATATTAGTGATGTTTTAAGTAATATTGATAGAGATAATTTGATTAATAAATTGGGTATAGATAAATATACTCTTGATGATATTATTAAGTCTTTAATCAGTCCTAATCGTGACCCAAGAGATGAGATGCCTCAACCAATTTTAAAAAGTGATGTTTTGGATATTAAGGATTTAGTTAATGGTATGAAATTACAAGGTACTGTTAGAAATGTTGTTGATTTTGGTGCATTTATTGATATCGGATTACATAATGATGGATTGGTTCATATTTCTCGTATTACTGATAAGTATATTAAGCATCCTAGTGATGTTTTGAGTGTTGGAGATATAGTTGATTGTTATGTTATTGATATTAATTTAGATAAGGAGAAGGTTTCTTTATCACTTATTGAACCAAATAAATTAAAAAACTAATGAAATTTGTTAAAAAGGATTAAAAATTATTTTAATTCTTTTTTTTTAGTTGTATAATTTAATAGGAGGTAGAATATGGAGAAAGAAAAAAAGTATGGCTTGTTAAAAGTTATAGGTATTGCATTTTTGTTATATGCTGTACTTACATGGTTTATTCCAACTGGAAGTTTTTCAGGTGGGGAGTTTAGTAAAGGGGATGTTGTTCCTGTTGGTATTTATGGAATTTTTACATCACCAATTTATGCTTTTGCAATTTTTGCTCAATATATTGTGTTAATACTTTGTATTGGTGGATTTTATGGTGTTTTAAATAAAACTGGTGTTTATCAAAACATTGTTTCATGGTTTGCTTCAAAAAATAGGACTAAATTTTTAGTAGCAACTATTATTTGTTTTGGATTAATTACTTCTATTTTTGGTGAAACAATGCTTTTATTTGTTTTGTTACCATTTTTTGTAGCTGTATTAATGAAACAAGGGTATGACAAAATGTCTGTTTTAAGTTCTACTGTTGGTGGTGGACTTATCGGTATTATTGCTTCTATAAGTGGTAATATGGCAATTTATAAGAATTATTTTGGCTTAGAACCAAAAATATTTATTTTATTTAATATTATAATGTTTTTGATTTTAGTATTCTTATTAAGTATGTTTATATTAAATAAGAATAAGGAAGCTAAGAAAGTAAAAAATGAAGAAATACCTTTATTTGAGACTGTTAAATCTAATAAGAAGAGTAATGTTCCTTTGATTATAATTTTAATTGTGATGCTTTTATTATCTATATTAGGATTATTTAATTGGTATTATGCATTTAATATTTCTTTATTTAATGATATTCATGAGAAATTATTAGGTATTCAATTATTTAATACAAATATTATTAGTAGATTGTTTGGTAATTTATCTGAAATTGGATACTTTAATAATTATGATTTGAGCGCTATTCTTTTTATAGGAAGTTGTCTAATTGCTTGGGTTTACAGTATTAAATTTAATGATTTTATAGATTCATTTAAGAAGGGTGTTCATTCTATTTTTATACCAGGTGTATATGTTATTTTTGCTTCTGTGATTTTTTCTCAAGTTGTTACAGCTAGTAGTGGAAATATCAGTTTGACAATAAGTAATTATATATTAGGCCTATCAAATGATTTTAATATTATTACTGGAACTTTTACTGGTATTATTGGAAGCTTTTTCTATAATGATTATTTATATTTTATGAATGGTTTATATGGAATTATATCTTTATTTAATGCAAATATGATGCCATTTATACTTAGTGTATTCCAATCAATATTTGGTATTATGATGTTTATATTACCTGTAAGTATTACTTTGGTATATGGTTTAAGTTTTTTAAATGTTTCTTATAAGGAATGGTTAAAGTATATTTGGAAATTTGTTGTACAAGTATTCTTAATAGCTATTATAGGATGTATCATTTTATCAATGATAGTATAAGCACAAATTTGTGCTTTTTTCTTTTATTTTCTTTACAAACACTTTATTTTGTATTAATATTATAATTAGTGAAAATAGGGAGGTTTATTATGTTGTTAGTTTTTTTATCTTGTTTGTTTGTTTTTTTAGGAATGTATATAGGTAATAAATATGATCTTAGAAATGTTTCTATTAATTCTATTTTTGGTTTGTTTTTAATAAATGGAATTTTTAATATTTTTTTTGGAAGCTATTCTATGTTATCTTATAATTATCATGATACTACTTTTATATATGTTATTTTAGGTATAGTTATTGGTTTTTCTTTGATGAAAATTATAGGTTATAAATATGATGAAACAGATAATTTAACGATTGCTGGATTTACAATGTTTAATTCTTATTTATTGTTTGTTAGTAAGTTTAATATATTATTTTTAATAATTAATATTTTATATTATATTTTAATAGGGTTATATATTACGAAAAGTAAGAGTTGGATAAGTGTTTTTATAGGAATGGTTTTAGGTTTATTATTTAGTTTACCTAGTTCTTGGATATTTGGATATGTTTTTACTTTTGTTTTAGGGTTTATATTATATTTTATTGTTTCTGTTTATACTATTGTTTTTAAAAATAATAGTAAAATGGGTTATTATGCATTGATATGTGGTGTTCTTGTTGCACTTATAGGAGCGATATTATGAAGTATTATAGATATTCTTTAAATTTGGTTTTTCTTAATATAGCTAGCTTGGTTATATTTGCAGTTTTTTTTGTTATATTATCTTTAATGGGATATGCTTCACTTATAGATTATAAGTGTTTGGTAATATATTTTTTTTGGATGTTTCTACATGAATTTTTACATGGTGTCGGTTTTTCTTTAAGAAAAAATGTTGATCATAAGAAAATTGTTTATGGAGCAAATTTGGAAAAGGGTATTTTTTATTGTATGTGTAAGGATATAATTGATAAAAGATGTATTATGATTTCTTTGATGTTTCCTTTTGTTTTCATAGGTGTTATTACGCTTATAATTGGTTTATTATTTAATATTCCAATTCTTGTAATCCTTTCTCTTTTTAATATTGCTGGTTGTGCTGGTGATATAGCTATGTTTATTTCTTTTTTGAAGTTACCTGATTTTAAATATACTGATTTGGATGATTGTACCGGGTATATTTTAATTAGTGAAAATGATTTATCAAGGTTTAAATTATTTGGCGTTAAGTTAGTAGAGAGTGGTGATTATGATCCTTCTGTTAAGGCAAAAGATTATAAGAAATTTACTATTTCTAAATTATCATGGATTGTTTTAATTTTTATGATTTTACTTTTTTTTATTTAAAATTTATGTAAAATGGATTAATTTATAATCGTTTTTCTCTTTTTTTCTTGATAAGAATTCAGATATGTGATAAAATTACTTGTGTTTGGAAAAGGAGTGTAATTATGTTAAAAAAGACTAAGATTATTTGTAGTATTGGTCCTGCTAGTAATCAACCTGATGTTATGGAAAAAATGGTTGAAGCAGGAATGAATATTGCGAGATTAAATTTCTCTCATGCTACTGATGAAGAAAAAATGCAATTTCAAAATTGTGTTCGTGAAGTAAGAAAAAGAACAGGAAAGAATATTTCTATTTTATGGGATACTAAGGGACCTGAACTTCGTGGATGTGTAATGGAAGCTGATAGTGAGGGTACTGAAGGAGCTCAACTTGTTGTAGGAAATACTATTCGTTTGGTTAAGGAAGCTGTTATTGGTAATGCTGAACGTATTACTTTTAATCATCCATCTGTAATTAATACTTTAGAAGTTGGTGATGAAGTATGGCTTGAAAATGCTAAAATGAAAGTTGTAGTTGAGTCAGTTGAAGAAGATGGTGTTACTTGTCGTATTACTCAAGGTGGTTTTTTAGGTAGCCGTAAGAGTTGTATTATTCCTGGTAAACCATTAGATATTCCTTATGTTTCTGAAAAGGATAAGGAAGATATTAAGTATTCTTGTGAACATGGTGGAGAATATTTAGCTATTTCATTTGTTTCTAATAAAGAAAATATATTAGAAATCAAAGAGCTTTTAAAACAATATGGTAGAGAAGATTTCAAAATCATTTGTAAGGTTGAAAGTATTATTGGTGTTTCAAATATTCGTGAGATTTTTGAAAATTCTGATGGTATTATGATTGGACGTGGAGACTTAGGTAGTGAAGTACCTCCTGAGGAAATTCCAGCTATTCAAAAGAATATTATTAGAACTGCACGTGAAATGGGTAAAATTGTTATTGTTGCTACTGAAATGTTAGAAACAATGATGGAAAATAACAGACCTAAGAGAGCTGAGGTATCAGATATCGCTAATGCTGTATTTGATGGAACTGATGCTGTAATGTTATCTGGTGAAACTACTATTGGTAAACATCCAATTGAAACAGTTGCTGCTATGGCTAGAACTTGTGCTACAACAGAAAAGTATACTGATTTTAGTGGTAAGTTTGAATTACCTACAAATGATTCTGCTGACTGTGTTGCATTAGCAAGTGGTGCTATAAACTGTGCTAATATAATGGATGCTAAACTAATTGTTGTTCAATCTCATACAGGTAAAACTGCTCAAATTTTAAGTAATTTAAAACCTAATGCTCCTATTTTAGCTATTTGTGATGAAGAGAAATTAGGTAGAAGAATCGGACTTAATTATGGTGTATATTCTATGGTTTCTGAAAGAAGTTCTTCTATAGATAAATTCATTGTAGAAGCTAAAAAATGTGCTTTAGAATTTTCTGAAAAAGAAGGTTTAGGATTAAAGAGTGGAGATAAGATTTTAATTACTGCAGGTTTTGTAGAATCTGATGAAAGTTCTAGAAAATATGTTGATAGTAATTTAATGAAGATAGATACTATATAGTATTTATCTTTTTTTTTATTAATTTTTATGTTTATTTTGTTTTTGTTTTCAGATTTTTAATTTTTGTTTTAATGTTTTTTATTATTTGTTTTTTATACTGTTTTATTATTAATAAATGCTCGTTTGCTTTATTTTTTTTTATGTTTTATTATGTCTTCGAAAGGAGATTTTTATGAAAAAAATTATTTTATTTATTTTTATGTTTTTGATGTTTAATACTTGTGTTTATGCATCTTCTCATTTGGATTTGGTTCCTATTGATGGGGTTTACAGTAGTCAATTTAATTTGAGTACGGGTGGTTATTTTTCATCTAATCAGAAAAAGTATTTTATGGATGGCAAAATAGTTTATTGTATTGAGCCTGGTACTCCTATTTATACTAATGAATTTTATGGAGTAGGTGATTTGAGTTTATCTGGTATTGAACAAAAAACTATTGATTTAATAAGTTTGATTGGATATTTTGGATATGATTATCCTGGTCATCAAACTGATAAGTATTTTTTAGCAACGCAGGAACTTATTTGGGAGTCTGTTGGTAATAATGAGATTTATTTTACTACTGGAATAAATGGTACTGGTAATATTGTAAATGTTGATTATGAAAAAAATAAAATTATGAGTTTGGTTAATAGTTATTATGTTAAACCATCTTTTGATGGAAACTTAGTAAGTGGTGTTTATTCTGATAAAATAGTTCTTGAAGATACTAATAATGTGTTATCTAATTATACTGTTATTTCTAGTAATAATTCTGCTTATATTGATGGGAATAAGCTTATTATTTCTCTGGATAGTCTAGGAAGTGATGAGATTACTTTGGTTCGTAATAAGTATGATCAGTTATCTAGTGTGTTTTATGGTGATAGTGAATCACAAGATTTTATGTTTTTGAGAGCAAATGATGTTTTTAGTAGTGTTTATATTGATGTATTTAGTCCTAGAAATAAGATTAATATTGATAAAAAGGGTTTAATGCTTGATGGAATTGATTCTGATAATAATTTTATCTATCATGAAAGAGGTTTGGATGGAGTAATATTTGGATTGTATGCATCAGAGGATATATATGAAAATGAATTGATTTATTATAAGGACCAATTAATTGAGGAAATGGTTACTGTTGATGGGGGTGCTACTAGTATGCTTCTTCCAAATGGTAATTATTATATAAAGGAATTGAAGGCAAATGATGGATTTAAATTAGATGATAGTGTTATTGATATTCATCTTAATAATGATAAGAAAGAGGTATATAATTATATGGTTGATTTAGAAAATGAAAGACAAGAAATATTTATAAGTTTACAGAAAAATGGAGAGTTTTTTGAAAAAATTGATTCTGACACCGGAAGTTATATTAATGTTCCTTTATCTGATATTAAGTTTGGCCTTTATAGTAGTAATGATATTTATGATGTTGATGGTGATTTATTAATTAATAAGGATACTTTGATTAGAGAACTTGTCACTGATTCTGATGGATATATTAACGAGAAGCTTAATATTCCTTTTGGTACATATTATATTAAGGAATTGGAAACTCTTCCGGGCTATAAATTGGATTCGAATATTTATGAATTTAGTGTTAAGAGTACTAGTGATGATAATATTAAGATTATGGTTACAAAGGAACCAATGGTTAATCAATTGATTAAAAGTAGATTAGTTATTAATAAAATTGATTCTGATGGTAATAAACTACAGGGGGCTTGTTTTAAGATTTTTGATAGTTTTGATAATTTGATTTACGAGGGTATTACTGATTCTAATGGAATTATTAGTATTGGTGATTTACCTTATGGAAAGTACTATTTTTATGAGGTTAGTGCTCCTAATGGTTATTATTTGAATGATAGAATTTATGAGATATTTGTTAATAATGATGATGATTTAATTGAGGTTAATGTTTTGAATCAAAAGATGCCTTTAACTAGTGATATTTACGCTGTTCCTAGAAAATTTTCTGCTGTTGGTTTAGGCTTTGGATTGTTAACTTTATCATTGGGTTATATCAATGAAAAACGTAAGAATAATTAGTATTTTTATTGTCATTATTTGCTTTTTGATTTTACTTTATTTTCGTTTTACTGAACAATATAGTATTATTGCTCAAAATAGAATAATTGATAATATTTTTCAATTTGATTATCATGAAGATTATGGTGATTATTTAGGATATATTTATATTCCTAGATTTGATATAAAAAGACTTATTAAAAGTGGTACTGATAGTTCTATTTTAGATGATGGATATGTAGGTTTACATGAGATGTCTGATAGTTTATATGGCTCACATTTAATTATTCTTGCAGGTCATAATATATCTAGTGTTTTTTCTAAATTACATTATCTTTCTATTGGTGATGATGTATTTATTAAGAATAATGATATTAATAGAAAATTTATTGTTTATGATTCTATTGTTGCGAGTGAATATGATATGAAGTATTTTGATAATAGGGATAATGAATTGTTACTTATTACTTGTACGGATAAGAGGGGTTATAGATTACTTGTTTTTTTAAGGGAGGTTTTATGAGTTTTTTAGAGTATATTGTAATGTTTGATAAGATAAAAAGGGATAATGATATTTTATTTATGGTAAGTGAAGATAATTATTACGAGTATAAGATAGGTGATATTGTTATTATAAGTGATTTTAATTCTTCTGACATAAGTAGTAATGTTTTTGTTATTATTGAGGATAATAATATGGCTATTCCAATTGATTTTTTATATTATATTTCTAATGATTTTAAAAATATTGATTTTGTTTATCAATTGGATGATAAAAAGATTTTAAAAAAAATTGGTAAGATTAATTCTAGTATTATAAGTGATTATAAAAAGAAATATATATTATTAAATAAAAATATTAGCTCATAAGTGCGTTTTAAGTAGATTTTTTCTACTTTTTTTCTTTTAAATTATATAGTTTTCTTGCTTTATTTTTTTAAAAATGTTAATATTTATATGGTGATGATATGACAAAATATAATGAGGAATCAATTAAGATATTGGAAGGACTTGAGGCTGTTAGAAAAAGACCTGGTATGTATATTGGTTCTACTGACAAACGTGGCCTTCATCATTTAGTATGGGAAATTGTCGATAATAGTATTGATGAGGTAATAAATGGTTTTGGTAAAAAGATTAAAATTTCTATTAATAAGGATGGAAGTATAACTGTTGAGGACGAGGGACGTGGTGTTCCTGTTGGTATGCATTCTAGTGGAATGTCTACTCCTGAAGTTGTTTATACTGTTTTACATGCTGGTGGTAAATTTGAAAGTGGTGGCTATAAGGTATCAGGTGGATTACACGGTGTTGGTGCCAGTGTTGTTAATGCACTTTCTAAATGGATGGAAGTTTATATTAAAAAAGATGGATATGAACATTATATTAGTTTTAAGGATGGGGGAAAGGTTAATACTCCTTTAACTCGTTTGGAAAAAACAAGTAAAACTGGTACTAAAGTAAGATTTATGCCTGATCCTCTAATTTTTTCAGTTACTAATTTTTCTTATACAACAATTGTTGAAAGAATGCAGGAATGTGCCTTTTTATTAAATGATTTAACTGTAATTGTTGAGGACTTAAGAGATGGTAGAAGTGATACATTTCATTATGAAAAAGGGTTAGATAGTTTTGTTGATTATTTAAATAATGATAAGAAACCTCTTCATGATGTTGTTAATTTTAGGGGTAGTCGTGATAATATTAATATTGAGGTATCAATGCAATATACTGATACTTATTCTGAAAATATTGTATCATTTGTTAATAATGTTAAGACTAATGATGGTGGTTCTCATGAAGTTGGTTTTAAAACTGCTTTAACTAAGGTTTTTAATGATTATGCTAAAAACAATGGTTATATTAAAGCTAAGGATAAGAACTTAGAAGGTAGTGATACTCGTGAGGGTTTGACTGCTATTATAAATTTACAAATTCCTGAAAATTTATTACAATTTGAGGGTCAAACTAAGGGTAAGTTAGGTACTCCTCAAGCTAGAACTGCTGTTGATAGTGTTATTTCAGAAAAATTGCAGTATTTTCTTGAAGAAAATAAGGCTATCGCAACTGTTATCATGGATAAAATGATTAAGAGTAAAGCTGTTCGTGAGGCTGCTAGAAAAGCTCGTGATGAAGCTCGTAATGGTAAGAATAAAAATAAGATTGAAAAAAACTTATCTGGTAAACTTGCTCCTGCTCAAGCTAAGAATCCTAAGTTGAATGAATTATTCTTAGTCGAAGGAGATTCTGCCGGAGGTAGTGCGAAGGGTGGAAGAGACCGTAAGTTCCAAGCTATTTTACCTCTTCGTGGTAAAGTTATTAATACTGCTAAAGCTTCTATGGAAGAAATCCTTAAGAATGAAGAAATCAACACTATGATTCATACTATTGGAGCTGGTGTTGGTAGTGATTTTAATGTTGATGAATCAAACTATGATAAGGTTATAATTATGACCGATGCGGATGTTGATGGAGCTCATATTCAAATTTTATTATTAACTTTCTTTTATTACTATATGAGAGGTTTAATAGAGAAAGGTAAGCTATTTATTGCTTTGCCACCTTTATATAAGTTAGAGTATGGTAAGAAACATGTTTATGCTTATAGTGATGAGGAATTAAATAAGCTAAAAGAAGAGGTTAGTGGTAAGTATACTATTCAACGTTATAAAGGTCTTGGTGAAATGGACGCTACTCAATTATGGGAAACTACTATGGATCCTAATACACGTAGTTTAATTCGTGTTAATATTACTGATGCTGTTTTGGCTGAGAAACGTGTTCGTGTTTTAATGGGTGATAAGGTAGAGCCTCGTAAAGAATGGATTAACGAGAATGTTATATTTACAATGGAAGACGATTATAGGGGGTAATTATGGAAGATGTACTTAAAAGAATTCATGATTATGCGTTAGAGGATATAATGGGTGACAGGTTTGGTAATTATGCTAAAGAAATTATTCAAGACCGTGCTATTCCTGATGTTAGGGATGGTTTGAAACCTGTTCAAAGAAGAATCCTTTATGCTATGTATAAAGCAGGGAACACTTGGGATAAACCTTTTATTAAGTGTGCTGCTACTGTAGGAGATGTGTTAGGTAAATTCCATCCACATGGTGATTCATCTGTTTATGATGCTATGGTTCGTATGAGTCAATGGTGGAAGCAAAATACTATTTTAGTTTCTATTCATGGTAATAATGGTTCTATGGATGGAGATGGTGCAGCTGCTTATCGTTATACTGAAGCAAGACTTGCTCCTGTTTCAAAGGAGTTGTTACGTGATCTTGATAAGGAAACTATTCCTTGGGCTCCTAATTTTGATGATAGATTTTTAGAGCCTACTGTACTTCCTGCTCAATTTCCAAATTTGCTTGTAAATGGTGCAAATGGTATTTCTGCAGGTTATGCTACTAGTATTCCTCCACATAATTTGGGTGAGATTGTTGATGCAACTATTAAGCGTATTGATAGTCCAAATTGTAGACTTGATACAATTTTAGAAATTGTAAAGGGGCCTGATTTTCCAACAGGTGGTGTAGTTGAAGGCAAAAAGGGTATTATTGATGCATTTACTACTGGACGTGGTAAAGTTATTGTAAAGTGTAAGTATGAGTTTCATAAGGAAAAGTCTAAGGAACAAATAATTATTCATGAAATCCCTTTTGAAGTTAATAAGGCAATGCTTGTTAATAAGATTGATTCTATTAGAATTGATAAGAAAATTGATGGAATTGCTGAGGTAAGAGACGAGTCTGACCGTGAAGAAAGTGTTAGAATTGTTATTGATTTAAAGAAGGATGCAAATAAAGATTTAATTATTAATTATTTACTTAAGAATACTGAGTTACAAGTTAATTATAATTATAATATGGTTTCTATTGTTGATAGAAGACCAATGACTCTTGGTATTATTCCTATACTTGACGCTTATATTGCTCATAAAAGAGAAGTTGTTGTAAAGCGTAGTGAATTTGATTTAGCTACTGCTAAACGTGAAATGCATATTGTTGAAGGTTTAATTAAAGCATTATCTATTCTTGATGAGGTAATACACTGTATTCGTGCTAGTAAGAATAAGAGTGACGCAAAGGATAATTTGGTTAGTAAATTTGATTTTACTCGTGAACAAGCTGAGGCTATCGTTACTTTACAACTTTATAGATTAACTAATACAGATGTTACTGAGTTAGAGGAAAAACATGCAAGTTTGTTAGCTTTGATTTCTGAATTGGAAGAAATTTTAGGTAATGAAGATAAATTAAAATCTGTTATGAAGGATGAGTTACGTAGTATTAAGAAAAATTATGCTACTCCAAGAATTACTGAGATTCGTGATGAAGTAACTGAAATTAAGATTGATACTGAGGCAATGCTTCCGAAAGAGGACTGTATTGTTGTTGTTACTCATGATGGTTATGTTAAACGTGTTTCTATGCGTAGTTATGATGAGAAGGAGTCTACTTTAGTTAAAGATGGAGATTATGTAATTGGCCTTTATAAAATTAATACTTTAAATACTGTATTGTTATTTACTGATTTAGGAAATTATTTATATTTACCTGTTTATGAAATACCTGAAATGAAATGGAAAGAATTAGGAAAGCATATTAGTAATATTATTAAGTTAGAACCTAATGAAAATATTGTTTCTAGTATTCCTGTTTATGATTTTGAGTGTGGTAAAGTTATTACTATGGTATCAAAGAATGGTATGATTAAGCGTACTAATATAAGTGATTTTAAGGTTAGTCGTTATTCTAAAGCAATGACTGCATTTAAGTTAAAAGATGATGATCTTGTTGTAAGTGTTACTGATTTAAGTGGTAATGAAATATTTATTTCTACTTATAATGGTATTGGTCTTAGATTTTTACTTTCTGAGGTTGGTATTACTGGTGTTAAGAGTGCCGGTGTTAAAGGAATTTCTTTAAAAAATGATTATGTTGTTAGTGCTTCAGTATTTAGTGATGATAACGATTACGTTTGTGTTATTACTCATAAAAGTACTGGAAAGCGTGTTAGGATGTCTGAATTTGAAAGGACTAGTAGGGGTAGAAAAGGTATTCAATTAATTCGTGATGTTAAAACTAATCCATATAGAATTCTTAAGACTTTTGTATGTGATAAGTGTGATTTTATTGTTAAAATTGGAAATGATTTTGATGAATTAAAATCTACTAGTTTACCTATTATGGATAGATATTCTACTGGTAGCAGTATTTCAAAGGGAAATATTTTTGATGTATTTAATTCTGTTAGTTTAGTTGATTCTGATAAAGTAGATGATGTTCCTGTTGTTGAAGAAATTGAAACATTGGAAATAAAACTTGACGAGATAGATGAGCAAATACTTACAATTGATGATTTTTTAGATGATTTTAAGATTGGGTAGAAAAAGTGTAATTTATTACGCTTTTTTCTTTTATATATTTAAAAATCTATTGACAAATGTTTGTTTTTGTAATAGAATATTGAACCAATGTCAATTAAATTGTTGGATTTATTGACAAAAGGGGAGGTTTTGTATTATGAAAAAAACATTTAAGTTATTTTTAAGTTTACTAATTATGACTGTTGTTTTTTTAGGCGTTTCAAGTAAGGTTAACGCTGTTGCAGTTCCACAAAATGTTAGATTAACAGGTGCTACACGTATGGCAAGTGGATATCATTTATTTACTGTAGAACCAAGTGGTGGAACACATGCTTATTGTTTAGATATTGCTAATCCAGCACCAAGCAATGGAAGTACAATGAGTTTATTTAATATGAATCAAGTTTTCGGATATTCAACTATCAACAAGATGGTTGCTGTAATTCGTACATCTGAGGATCCATATTACAATTTTGGATTAGGTGAAATTGATTCATTCTATGTAACTCAAGCTGCTTTATGGTATGCTGAAAATGGTAGTACACCAATGCATAATTCGTTAATGAATAGTTCTGTTTATGGTCCAGCTTATAGAAAGTTAATAGCTGCTATTGGAGAAGCTAATAATGGTAAGGATTTTACAAAAGGTAATAATTCTATTTCTGTAAATGACGCAAATGGAAGCTTAGGTCAATCTATGCATGAAGTTACAATTGGTGGTAAGAAATACTTATTATCAGATTCTACATTTGTTATTTCAGCTCCAGGAAATTATACTGTTAATGTATCAGGTGGTTATTTAGCTGATATTAACGGTAATAATACTGGTAAGACAAGTGCTACTTATAGTGTTAATGATCAATTTAAAATCATTATTCCTATTGAAGACGGAAAGAGTGGTGTAGTTTCTGCTACATTTACTGCTAAAACTGTTGATAGTTATGTAACAGGATATGAATTACACGGATATCAAAGTTTAAATTCTTCAGGATTACAAAGATTAGCTTTATTATTTACTAAGGATGAAAATTTATCAGTTAATTATACAGTTAATGGTAATTATGATAATACTCAAAAAGAAACAGAAATTAAGATTGCTAAAGTTAACAGTAAAAATGAATTAATTTCTGGTGCTAAATTAGGTATTTATAGTAATGGTTCATTGATTAATTCTTATGATTCAACTACTAATTATATTAATGTATCATTATATCCAGGAGAGTATTCTTTAAAAGAAATTAGTGCTCCAAGTGGATACTTAATATATGATTATGAAGTTAGATTTACTATTGATAAAGATGGTAATGTAAAAGATTCTAATAACAATGTTATTAGTTCTAAGACTTTAACTGTTGTTAATGAACTTCCAACAATTAAACTTAAGAAGGTTAATGAAAAAGGGGAAGCAGTTAAAAATGCTAAGATAGTTATTTGTTCATATGATTATGATTCAAAGAAAGAATCAAATTGTGATTATGAATGGATTAGTGATGGTTCTATTAAAGAATTAACAGTTGGTGTTGATTTCGGTAAAATAGAAGATGGAAGTTATATTATTAAAGAGGTTGAAGCACCTCATGGATTTGAAATTTCTGAACCAAAATATGTAACTGTTAAAGATGGTAAAATCTATGGTGATTTAGATAAGAATGTTGTTACTTTAGTCGATGTTAGTTATTTAGATGTAAGTAAGACTGATGCTACTGGACAAAAAGAAATTGCCGGTGCAGATATGAAGTTATATGATAAAGATGGTAATTTTAAAGAAGGATGGACTTCTACAACTGAAGAACATAGAATTAAAGGTTTAGATACTGGTGTAATCTATGAAATCGTTGAGACAGTTGCTCCAGATGGATATGTACCATTAGAAACTTCAATTCATTTCGTATTAAATGAAGATGGTAGTGTTACTACATGTAATATCAAAAAAGATTCAAATAACAATAAAACTTGTGAAGCTATGTCAAAAGAAGAAATTCTTAAGATTAAAAATGATGTAACTAAGATTAAAATATCTAAACAAGATATTACTAATCAAAAAGAATTACCAGGAGCTACTTTACGTATTGTAAATACTGATGGTACACCTGTATATCAAAATGGTAAAGTATTAGAGTGGGTATCAGGAAATGAACCACACTATATTGAAATGTTACCTGTTGGTAAATATAAATTAGTAGAAACAGTTGTTCCAGAAGGATATGCTGCTGTTACAAATGAAGTTGAATTTGAAGTTAAACCTGAAACTGGTATTCAAATGGTAGTATTTGAAAATGATGTTACAAAGGTTTTAATTTCTAAGAGAGACTTTACAAATGGTGAAGAGATAGAAGGAGCTACTTTACAAATCATAAATACTGATGGTACTCCTGTATATCAAAACGGAGAAAAATTAGAGTGGGTATCTGGTAAAGAACCACACTATATTGAAAAACTTCCAGTTGGTAAATATGTTTTAGTAGAAACATTACCTGCAGAAGGTTATAAAGAAGGTATGATCGTAGATGGAATGTTAACTTCTAAATATGAATTCGAAGTTAAAGATAATACTCTTTTAAAGATTGATGTATATAATGAAGTTATGGAAGTTCCAAATACTGGTTTAGATGTTTCTAGCACATATGTTATAGGAAGTATGGTAATGTTCGTAGGTATTGGAACAATTACTGTTGCTAAGAAAAAGGGTAAAGAGGTTTACTAAAATTATAAGAAAGCATTAAGCAATTAGTGCTTTTTTTATTTGACTATTCGAAATATTTTTACTATAATAGTGTATAGTAATATATAGATTAAATGAATTGGAAGTGTGAAAAATGAGTCAATTAACTTTATTAGAAAAAATGCAGGTATTATTTAAGTTATTATTCTCTTCTCCTATAATCATAGGTATTTTTGCATTTTCTATGATCTTAATGATTATATTGTTTTTTTCATCAAGATTAAATAAAAAAATTATTAAATATGTTTTTATAGGTATATATGTTTTAATTATAGGTTTTGCTGTTGTTAAGTATGGTAGTTATTTTTTAACAAGTATCGATTCATTTTTTACTTTGTTTATGGCAAATATTTATTTTCCTATAATTCCTGTTTATGTTGTTATTATGTTTATATCTTTCATAATTATGTTTGTTACTTTAAATAGTAATAAGAACCATCGAATTGTTAAAATAATAAATATAGTATTTTTTACTTTTATTCAAATGTTATTCGCACTTTTTATATATATTGTTGAATCAAATAAAATTGATTTATCAACTAATACAAATTTGTATACTAATGAACAAACTTTGACTTTGTTAGAATTAGGTATGGGATTATTTGTTGTTTGGATTGTTATTCTATTTATAATATTTTATTTGAAAAAAGCTGATAAAATATTTAAGACTAAGAAGGCTCCAGAACAAGATGATTTTGATGAATATATTAATGATTATAATGAACCAAAAAGTGTTTCTAATGTAAATGAAAATACTACTAATGATGTTTTAGTAAATAGTAGTACTTCATTTAATGATAATATCGTTCAGGCGTTGGTTCCAGAAATTCCTATAGAAGATAATTCTGAAGAAATTTTATCATTTGAACCTGTTAATAATTCTTTTAATGGTGTTAATGAAATAAGTAATCAGAACAATTCTTCTGTTGAAACTGATAATGATAAAAAAGTGTATACTACTAATTCATCTAATGTATTTGATAATTTTCAGTTTTTGGATACTAAAGTAGAGAGAAAAAATGAAGATGTTGAAATAATTGATTTTGATTTATAGTTTTATTAAGAGGTGATGTTATGAATAAACTTACCCGTGGGCAAATAATTGCGATTGGTACATTGATTATTTTTTGTGGAATATTGATTTTATCGTCTCAATATTTGTTAAATAAGAAGAATTCTTTGTTTGAATTTATAAATATGCAACTTTATTTTAATCAGATGAATGTTGACGATGATCCAGAGGTTGTTGTTCAGGATCCTCCTTCTGAGCCAGAGGATAATCCAGAAGAGGAACCAGAGGAAGAACCTGAGGTTATTACTGAAAGTTATATTGCTGTATTGGAAATACCTGAAATTGATTTAAAAAAAGGTATTTACGCTATGGATTCAAGATATAATACTGTAAGTCGTAACGTAGCAATTTTATCTCCATCTGATTACCCTGATCGTGAGGGTGGCAACTTTGTTTTAGCGGCACATTCTGGTAATGGATATTTAAGTTTTTTTAAGAATTTATATAAATTAGGTACTGGGTCTTATGCTTATGTTTATTATAATAATGTTAAATATACTTATAAGATTACTTATATTTATACTCAGGCGAAGACTGGTACTATAAATGTTTATAGGCCATATGGTAAGACAACTATGATGCTTGTCACTTGTACTAAGGATGATGAGTCTACTCAAACTGTTTATGTTGCCGAGTTAGTTAATCAAGAAGAATATTATATGTAATATTCTTCTTTTCTTTATTATTTTAAGTTTATATTTAGGAAATTTAATTATTTAAAATCATATAATAATATGGGTGATACCATGAATAGTAAGGAAGAATTTAAAGAATTTGTAAGAAATAATCCTAATTTAATAAAATATGTTAGGAGTGGTGAAAAAACATGGCAGAATTTTTATGAACTTTTTAGTTTATATGGTGCGGATTCATCTGCTTGGAATGAATATTTATCTGTTTCTTCATCTACTTCAACTGATTTTTTTTCGTGGATTAAGTCTATAGATATGGATGGTATTCAAGATGGCATTGCGTCTATACAAAGGGTTTTAGGTGTTGTTCAAGATTTTGCTAATAAGGATAGTTCATCAAATACTGATGAATATAAACCAAGACCATTATATAAACATTTTGAAGATTGATTTTAGATTTACAGTTTAAGATTAAAAATAATCCCTTATATTTAAAATACTTACGTGAAAATTCATATTGGTATAAGATTCTTAATAGAAATCCTTCTATGTTTAGTGAATTTGAAAATAAGGTAAAAGAGGTATATAAACTCAGAACGACTGATAAAATATCTAAGGCTATAAGTACAATTGAAATGGTTCAAAATATTGTTTCTTCTTTGAAGTAAGTGTGTTAAAATATTAATGGGTGAAATTATGAGGGTTATTAGTGGAAAATATAAAGGAAAAAATATAATGGGCTTTGATATTTCTGGAACTAGACCTACAATGGATAGAGTAAAAGAGTCTATGTTTGGAATGATTCAAAATAATTTAAAGAATAGTATTTGCCTTGATTTATTTGCTGGTAGTGGTTCTTTAGGAATAGAAGCTTTAAGCAATGGTGCTTCTAAATGTTATTTTATTGAGAATAGTAATTTGATTTTTGATATATTAAAAAATAATTTGAATGGTATTTCAAATAGTGAGTTGATAAAAAAAGATTATAAGGAAGCTTTGAATTTTTTTGTTAAAGAAAAAATTAAATTTGATATTATTTTTTTAGATCCACCATATAAGCTTAATTTAATAAGTGATATTCTTAGGTTTGTTAGTGAAAAAGATTTATTGAATTCAAATGGTTTGATTGTTTGTGAGTTTGAAGATGAGGTCATTGAATGTTCTGATTTTGAATTAATCAAAACTAAAAAATATGGTAGTAAACATGTTAGTATATATAGAAAATTTTAAAAGTTTTCTTTTTTTTTGTCCTTTTTTAAGGGATTTTTTTTTCTACGTCGTATGATATTTATAGGAGGTGATAAAAGTGTTAAAAAAATATCCGTTTGTGAAGCAAGAGGGTTATAAGGATTGCGGATGCGCTAGTTTACTTATGATTATTAGATATTATAATGGCAATGTATCGATTGAACGTTTAAGGGACTTAACTCATACTAGTAAAAATGGTACTAGTGCATATAATTTAATTAAGGCATCTTCTGAATTAGGTTTTTATTCTAAAGGGGTAAAAGGGAATATAGGTGATTTGAAAACTGTTATTTTTCCTTGTATTGCTCATGTTATTATTGACAAGAATATTAAACATTATATCGTTATTTATGAGATTAATTATGATAAAGAATTTTTAGTTATTGCAGATCCAGGTATTGGTATTAAGAAGATTTCATTTAATTATTTTAGTTCTATATGGGATGGAGTTTTAATTATTCTATATCCAATACGTTCTATTCCAAATATGAAAAAAACTTCTATTATAGATTTTATGTTAAAAAGTATTTCAAAGTTTAAAGGTAGTTTTTTCATGTTATTAGTTCTTTCTATATTTATAATCATTTTAAAATTATTTTCATCTTTTTATTTTAAATTTATAATAGACGGAATAGATATTTCTAAACAATATATTAAAAGTATTTTTATTATTTTCCTTATACTGTCTATAACAAAGTTAGTTATTAATTATTTAAGAGGCAAGTTTTTAATTATTCTAAATTGTAAATTAGATTTTTCTCTTGTTTTGGATACTTTTAAACGAGTAATATCACTTCCTTATCATTATTATCATAATAGGACTACTGGTGAGATCATTTCTAAAATTAATGATTTGGGTGTTTCTCGTGATTTTATAAGTAAAGTTTGTGTTAGCTTGTTAATTGATTTTCCTTTGATTATTATTTCTGCAATATTTTTGATTAAGATTAATTTAAATTTATTTTTGATTAATTTATTTATATTGGTAGTTTATGTAATATTATCTTTTATATATGGTAAGGTTTATAGGTATTATATTGATAGAATTAAAACTAATAAGGAATTGATTAATTCATATATGTATGAATCTATTAATGGTTTTGAAACGGTTAAGGGTATAAATATTGAATCTTCTATAATTGATAAATTTAATAATAAATATATAGAGTTTTTAAACAATGCTTATAAATTAGATAATCATATAAATGATCAAAGATTTATTAAGGATATTATAAATGATGTTGGATATGTTTTTATTGTATTTTTTGGTGCTTTGTTTGTTTTTGATGACAAATTAAGTCTTGGTTATTTAATTACGTTTAGCAGTATGATGGCTTATTTTTTAGAACCTATTCGTAATATAATTGATATTGATGTTAATATAAAGGAGAGTCGTGAATCTATTACTAGGGTTTTAAGTTTATATGAAAATTGTAGTGATAAGGGTATAGTTAATTTTAATGGTGGTAATATTCAGATTAGTAATTTAAGTTTCACATTTGATAATATGAAGGATGTTCTTAAAGATGTTAATTTAACTGTTGATAAGGGTCAAAAGATTATGATTTATGGGACAAGCGGTAGTGGAAAGAGTACTCTTTTAAAGTTGTTGATGGGATATTATTCTGTTCCACGCTCTATGATATCTTTTGATGGTATAGATATTAATGATTATAAAATAAAGTCTTTAAGAAAAAACATTACTTATGTTTCTCAAAATGAGATGCTTTTTAATGATACTTTACTTAGTAATTTGAGTTTTTATTCTCGAGATAATAGTGATATTTTATCTATTACTAAATTATTGGAATTTAATGAAATCCTTGATAATGATTTAGGGTTGAATATGATGATTGAAGAGAATGGTTTTAATTTATCTGGTGGACAAAGGCAGCGTATTGTATTGGCGCGAGCACTTCTTAAAAAATCAAAAATTATTTTAATTGATGAAGGATTAAGTCAAGTTGATGTTGAACTTGAAAGAAAAATATTATCAAATGTTTTTAAAAAATATAAAGACAATACTTTTATTATTATAAGTCATAGATTAGAAAATATGGATTTATATGATAGAATTATTCGAATTGATGAGGGTGTATTAAGTGAAGAAAAATTTTAATAATTGTTTGTTTTTTGATAAGAAATATAATTTTTCAATAACTTTTTTTTCTCTGCTTGTTGTTGCCTTGATTTTATTTTTCATTTTCATATGTATATTTCATAAATTTGATTTTAGTATTAGTTACAATGGTATAGTTGTTAAGGAGGATGATTATTATGTTAGTATTATTATTGATGATAATGACATTACGAAATTACAGGATTCTTTATTAGTTTTAGATAAGGAAAAGAAAGATTTTTCTATAAATAAAATAAGTGATGAATATTATCTTACTGATAAAGGTCCAATGAGATACGTTTATTTGAAATTCGATTTTAATGAAAATAAGAAGATTATTAATAATGTTTTAAAATTGAATTTTATACGAAGACGTACAATCTTTTCAAGATTAAAGGAGATGATTTAATGAAAGAGTTAAGTGTTAGAGAGTTACATGAAGTAAATGGTGGCAATGCTTTTGCGATAGGTCTTGCTATTGTATCCGGCATAACTTTTCTTATTGGTGTTATAGATGGACAAGCCAGGCTCAAATGACAAAATCGCAAAAATACCGAATTAGCAGGGAATTTAAGAGGAAAACCTTTGATACAAATCCGAAGAAAAGGCTAAATTATGTGCATCAAGTTGTTAGATTTAATGCTTACCTAGTTATTGAATAAGATGATTAATTTCATCTTTTTTTGTTTCTTATAGAAAGGAGAGTCTATGAGAGAATTTAAAGTTTTTAAAAATGGTGATTTTACAGTTATGAGTAATTATCACTTAAAAGATAAGAATTTATCTTTAAAAGCAGCAGGATTAATGAGTAAAATGTTGAGTTTACCTGATGACTGGGATTATTCATTAGCTGGGTTAGTTGCAATATGTAAAGAAAGTACAGATACAATTAGAAGTACATTGAATGAATTAAAATGCCATAATTACATCGAAATTCAAAAGCTAAGGACTGAAAAAGGTACTTTTAGGTACAATTACCTTATTTTTGAGAATCCCTTTGAAAAGGACTTAAAAATGGGAATTAAACCAGATAGGGAAAATCCATACCTGGATGAACCAAACGAGGAAAACTATAACCAATCTAATATTAAAGAATCTAATATTAATAATAAAAATGACAATATAGATAATATAGATAAATCTCAAAAAGGCATTGCTTTAAAGCACAAGACCTTAATAAATGAATTAATTAGAACAGGTTATATAAAAGAAGATGATGAACAAATACTTTTATATGACAGCTTATTTGATAAGTATGTTAATAATGGAAATTCATATACAGATATTTACTCGGCAATTCATTACATTGTTCCTAGAGTAATGTCTAGAAGTTTTATCGATGAGGAAGGAAAAGATATTTCAAATAAATTTGGGTATTTAAAAACCTCTATCGAATCTAATTTTAGAAAACTTAATAGTTATAACGAAGAATTATATCCAGATGATGATAATAGTTCTTTTTGGGATGACTATAAGTTTATAGATAGAGAAGGGAGGTGAAGAAAGTGCCGAAATGTGAAGTTATTGCTATAGCTAATCAAAAGGGTGGAGTTGGTAAAACAACGACTACATTTAATCTAGGAGTAGCACTTGCTCAGGAAGGTAAAAAAGTTTTACTCATTGATGCAGATCCTCAAGGTGATTTAACAACTTATATGGGTTGGCATAATGCAGATAGAATTCCTATAACTATTTCTACTTTAATGAATCAATCTATTAAAGATGAGGAGGTAGAACCTAGAAAAGCTATTCTTAAACATGACGAAGGTGTAGAACTTATTCCATCTAATTTGGAGTTATCTGCAACAGATGCTAATCTTTATCAAGCTATGTGTAGAGAATATATTATGAGAAATACAATAGCACCTCTTAAAAAAGATTATGATTATATTTTAATTGATTGTATGCCTAGTTTGGCTCTTTTAACTACAAATGCTTTAGCTTGTGCAGATAAAGTTATTATTCCAGTACAATCTGAATTTTTGGCTGCTAAAGGTATGAGTCATTTAATGACATCTATTCTACAAGTAAGAAAATATATTAATCCTAATTTAAAAGTAGGTGGTATTCTCTTAACTATGGTTGATGGTAGAACAAATTTAGCTAAAGATATTAGTAAAGAATTAAGAGAAACTTATGGTACTGTATTTAAACTATTTGATTCTACTATACCAAGAGCAGTAAAGATAGCAGAAACAACAAGAGTAGGAGAAAGTATTTTATCTTATGATAAAAATAGTAAGATAGCAGAGAGCTATAAGAATTTTGCAAAGGAGGTCATAAATTATGAACGAGAAGAAAAAGCAAGAGATACCAATGCCGTTCAAGTTCGATGATTTCTTTACAACACAAGAACAGAGAGATGATGCTGCTAAAGAAAAAATTGAGGAAATTGATATTTCATTAATTGATAATTTTAAAGATCATCCTTTCAAAGTTTTAGATAATGATGATATGAAATCTTTAAAGGAAAGTATTAAAACAAGTGGAGTTTTATCTCCTGTTATAATACGACAAAAAGATGATGGTAGATATGAAATGTTATCAGGACATAGAAGAATGTTTGCTTGTAAATCATTAGGAATAGATAAAATTAAATGTATTATTAAAAATCTATCTGATGATGAGGCTACAATCTTTATGGTTGATAGTAATCTTCAAAGGGAAAAATTATTACCATCTGAAAAAGCATTTGCCTATAAGATGAAATATGAAGCTCTAAAAAATCAAAGAAAAGATACTGTGAACCAACATGACACAGAGGTGTGCCAAGTTGGCACAGTAGTTAGAAGTGATAATATTTTATCTGATGAACTAGGTGAAAGTGCAAGGCAAATACAAAGATATATAAGATTAACATATCTTATTCCTGAATTATTAGAGATGGTAGATAATTCTGAAATTAAAAATAAAGAATTACCTTCTATAGCACTAACACCAGCAGTAGAATTATCTTACTTAAAGAAGGATGAACAAAAAATACTTGTTGAATATATTGATTTTAATCTTTCTACTCCTAGTCATGCTCAATCAATACAATTAAAAGAACTTAGTCAAAAAGGATTATTAGTAGAAGAAACTATTGATAATATTATGAATAAGGAAAAACCTAATCAAATTCTTCAATTTAAAATTAAGGAAGATAAACTTTATAAAGTGCTTCCTAAAAACATTGAAAGAGATAAGGTTGAAGATTTTGTTTTAAAAGCTTGTGAATATTATTCAAAGCATATAAGACAAATGGAAAGGGATTGTAGGTGATTATTATGAGTTAGGGTATATTCGTAAACTTGCATCTAATTTTGTATTTAATATAATGCAAATTAGAAAGGGTGATTCTTTTGAAAAAGAAAATTATACCAATACTTATTATTCTTTTAGTTTTAATAATAGGTACAGGGGTGATTTATTTTAAAAGTAATAAATCAAATTTTAAAGAAACTAAAACAGATGAAGTTATTGAAACTTCTGAAAAAACAAAAGAGGATATTACAGCTAAGACTGAAGAAATAGATGTAAAGGAAAAAGATGATAAGAAAGATGAAACTGTTCCTCCTAAAGAGGAGAAACAAGAAACAAAAAAAGAAAGTCAAAAGTCTTCTAGTAAAGAAACATCTACAAATAATACTCCTAGTCAAACACCACAAAATAACATACAACAATCTACACAACAGAATAATGTTGTAGTAGAACAACCACAAGCACCAGAACCAGTTAAACAATCTGGACCTTGGGAAGCTTGGGGAATGACCGAAGATCAATATTACAATCAACCAATGCATAGTTGGGAAAGAGTAGATTTTTCTTCAATGAATGAGTGTTTGAATTATGGTGATAACTATGCTCCATATCTAAATGGAGAAGTATTATATAATTGTAGAGAAATAACTAGTGCATCTGGTAAATTCTTAGGTGTAATGTTTGATACAGAAAAATTAAATTATTAGGACTCTTTATGAGTTCTTTTTTTATATCTTATTTTAGGGAGGTTTATTATGTTTAAAAAGAAAATAAGAATGATTTTATTTCTAGCAATTACTCTTATTGGTTCTATAGCAGGAATTAAAAATGTTAATGCTGCAACTGATGGAATAAGAGCTGGAAGATATGTACAAGGACCTTACCACTACAATCATGTTAGAGGTAGTAGTCAGTTCTGGGAACAATCCCAATTTATAGAAAGATCAAGTGATGGAGCTTGGGTTTATTGTGTTCAACCTTTTGTAAAAATCACTGGTTCAACTTATCAAGTAACGACAGAAGATTTATCTGCTGTTGCTAATATCAGTTATGATAACTGGAAAAAAATTGAAAGACTTGCTTACTATGGTTATGGATATGTAGAAAATGGATACGACCATAGTGCAGACAAATGGTATGCTGCAACTCAAATGTTAATTTGGCAATATGCAGATCCTGGTGTTGAAAGTTATTTCTCAAGTGCATCTCACTCTGGTAGAGATGATAGTATTTTAAGAGCTGAAATGAATGAAATTGAAGCACTTGCAAATTCTCATACTGTAGCACCTAGATTTGATAATACACCTAGTGAAATGGTTATTGGAAATACAATAACTGTTACTGATGCTAACGGTGTTGTATCTAACTTTAATATTGAGAATGTTAATGGTGGTAATGTTTCAAAAAATGGTAATAGTTTAAATATTACTGCTAATCAAGTTGGAACTTTATCATTTGATTTAACTAGAACGGGCAATAGATATGGAGAACCTGTTAGATTATATTATGCTGTTGATAGTCAAAATGCTATGAGGAGAGGTAATATAGATCCAATTAGAACAAGATTTAATATTACTGTTATTGGTGGTAAAGTAACAGTTCATAAAACTGATGAAGATACTTATACAAATATTCCTCAAGGTGAAGCAACTTTAGAGGGTGCTGTCTATGGTGTTTATAAAGAAGATGGTACAAAAGTAGGTACTATTACAACTGATTATGAAGGTAAAGTTACTAGTGATTATTTACCAAGTTTAGGTAGATTCTATGTACTAGAAGAAAAAGCTTCTACTGGTTATCAATTAGATAAAAATAAATATTATTTTGATATAACTACTGATAGTTTATATCCTGAAATTCAAGTTTTTGAAAAAGTAATCAATAGAGATTATGATTTTACAAAAGTATATGCTAATGATAAAACAGGAGAAATGACTCCAGAAGTTGGTATTGAATTTGGTATTTATAATAACAAAAGTGAAGAAGTAAAACATCTTACTACTGATGAACAAGGTAATTTTAAATTCAATTTACCTTATGGAACTTATACATTAAAACAATTAACTTCAACAAAAGGACATGAAAAAATTGAAGATATGACTATTGAAGTTAAAGAAACAGGAAAGGTAGTAAAAAAGACTTTAGCGAATGCTGAAATAACTGCAAAACTTAGAGTAGTTAAAATTGATAAAGATACAAAAGAAGTTATTAAAAGAGCTGGTATTAAATTCAAAATATTTAGTGTAGATAAAAATGAATATGTATGCCAAACAGTTACATATCCAGAAAGAACAACTTATTGTGAGTTTGAAACTGATGAGAATGGTGAATTTACAACTCCATATCCATTAAATACAGGTACTTACAAATTAGAAGAAGTAGATCAAAAAATTGATGGTTATTTATGGAATCAATCATCACACGAATTTAGTATTGATGAAAATTCTAATTTAAGAACTGATTCTGAATATGGAATTATTTTTGATACTGATTTTGAAAATCAAAGAGTTGTAGGTGAAGTTCAAATTAAGAAAACAGGTGAAGTTGCTGTTCTTACTGAAGATGGATTTGAATTTAAAACAGAAGCATTAAAAGGAGTTAAATTTGTATTATATGCTAAAGAAGATATAATCTGGAATGGAAATGTAATTGCTACTAAAGATTCTAAAATAGCAGAAAAAACTTCTGATAAAAACGGTAATATTACTTTTGATAAATTATATTTAGGAAAATATTATATTCAAGAAATTGAAACATTAGATAATTATGTTTTAGATGAAAACAAATATGAATTTGAATTAGTTTATGAAGACCAATATACACCAGTAATTGTATATTCAAAAGCAATTTTAAATATATTAAAAACTGGTAAATTAGAATTTACTAAAACAGATTTCTCAGAATCTAAGACATTACCTAATACAACAATAGAGATTTATACTGAAAATGATGAATTAGTATTTACTGGTAAAACTGATTCTGAAGGTAAAATTGTTATTGAAAGATTACCACAAGGAAAGTATTACATAGTAGAAAAAGAAGCTCCTGAAGGATACAAATTAAATGAAGAAAAGATGCCTTTTGAAGTTAAAGAAAACGGTGAAGTAATTAAAGCAACTATGAAAGATGAAGACATCACAGGTACATTAGAATTTACAAAAGTAGATTTTTCTACAGATCAACCACTACCAAATACCTTGATTGAAATATATAATGCTGATACTGATGAATTAGTATTCTCTGGTAGAACTGATGATAAAGGTATGATTGTAATAGATAAAATAAAATATGGTAAATACTATATTTTAGAAAAAGAAGCTCCAGAAGGTTATCAATTAAATACTGAAAAAATGTATTTTGAAATAACTGAAGATGGACAAGTAGTTAAGTCAGTTATGAAGGATGAACAAATAATTGAAGTTCCTAATACTGATAAAAACGAAACAAAAGAAGTTATCATTGGTGGTGTTATTTTAATTCTATTAGGTGTTGGAGCTGTTGTTTATGCAAACAAAAAAAGAAAGAAATAGGAAAAGCTGGTTAGGAATAACTGGCTTTTTACTTTTATTCTTAGGAATAAGTGTTATTACTTATTATGTTGCTATGAATAAGAAATTAGATAACCAAGAAAAAGATGCTTTGAAAGATTTTTATATACAAGAGCAAGAGATAATTAATGATGATAAAAAGGATGAAGAACCTAAAAATGAAGAAGTGAAAGAGCAAAAGAAAATAGAATATATTGCTGTACTTAAAATCCCTAAAATTAATTTAGAAAGAGGTTTAGTAAATCCAAATAGTTATCTTAATAACATTGATTATAATGTTCAAATATTAAATAATTCTGCAATGCCAGATGAGAGAAATGGAAATGTAATGTTAGCAGCTCATTCTGGAAATGCACGAGTATCTTATTTTAGAAATTTAGATAAGTTATCTATTGATGATGTAGTAACAATAGATTATAAAGGTAAAAATTATACATATAAAGTAGTAAACATTTATGACATAGATAAAACAGGTAAAGCTCAAATTATTAGAAATAAAAATACTAACACCTTAACATTAGTTACTTGCAGACATAACACTAATAGACAAATAGTTGTTATATGTGAATTAACTAATACCAAATGATATAGATTGAAAGGGTGGTGAGAATGGATAAAGAAAAGACAATCAGAGAAAGATTTAGAGTCTTTGAAAAACTGGTTAATATTGGTTATAACACCGATAATAAAATAATTAATTTAAAGGTTGAAGAATTATTATCTCAACCTAATTTCAATAGAAGCGAATTAGTGATTGCTGTAGGAATAAAGAACTCCTTAGCAAGTAAAAAACTAGTCGCTTTTTTATGTGGAATTGAAGAAAAAAATAATAATACAAGAAAGGAAAATAATTATGAATAATAAAATGAAAAACGAAATATTAATTGAAGGATATTTATATGATAGAGATTTAGATAATAAATCTTTTCAAGTAAAAAATAATGAGGACATTATTGAATTTAGATTCAATGATGACTTTAGAATAGACTTAATAGAAGAATTACAAGGAAATGAAATTATAAGAGTTAAAGGTTCATTTGATCAAGATGAAGAAGGTATCTTTTTAATGGCAAGAGATATTTTAGTTTTACCTATTTTTACTCAAGGAGAAGAATAATATGAATGGACAAGTAAGAGTAACTTTTATAGAAAACGACTTTAATAAAATAGTAGAACTAACAAATGAATCATTAGAAAAAAGTAATGAAGAAAGTCAAAAAGATGGTAAAAAATTTTTTGATAAGATTATGACTTATTCATATGTAAAAGATGGAAAAGTAACTATGAATCTTTATCCATCAGAAGCAAGATTCTTAATTAATTTGTTAAATAGAAATTCAATAATTGTAGAAACATCTAAAAATTGGATGGAAGAATTAATTGCTAAAAAAGAAGAATATAAGAAAAGTAAGGAGAGTGATTTAAATGCTTAATCAAACAGTTTTAGTTGGAAGAATTGTAAGAGATCCAGAAATTAAAGAAACAGAAAATGGAGCAAAGTTATCCAATTTAACTTTAGCTGTTCCTAGAAGTTATAAAAATGAAGAAGGAGTTTATGAAACAGATTTTATTGATGTAACTTTATGGTCTAATATTGCAGTAACAACTAGTGAGTATTGTAGAAAAGGAGATTTAGTTGGAGTTAAAGGAAGAATCCAAACTGATTCCTATGAGAAAGATGGAGAAAAGAAATTTGCTATGAATATAATAGCTGATAAAGTATCATTCCTATCTTCAAAAGCAAAAACTGAACCTGAACCTGAGATGTAATATGAGTGAAGAAAAGTTAAGAGAAGAACTTTGGAATAAGGTTAATACAAAGTTTGAAGAATATAAAAAAGACCAATTAACTAAGTCTAAAGAGGAGATATTTAATAATTCATTTGAGATAGCACACTATCAAGAATTTGTTGATATGTGTGATCCATCATTAGGAAGATTTAGAATAGATGCTGTTAAAGCTCTATTAAAAGAAGATAATCCTGCTTACACATTATATAACTATTATATGAAAAGTGAATGTGAAAGCTATGATGATTTATATGAATCTATATGGTATCCTCTTAACGATTTAGTTGAAAGAAATAATGCTAAAAGCAATATGAAAAATAAGGTTGATCTTGAAAGATAATTATAGAGCCACTTTGTTGGCTCTTTATTTAGCAAGCATTGGAAAGTTCCTCCCACAGAGGACTTTCCTCGTATTATGGGGAAATCCCCAATCCCCTGATTATATTGAATGGAGGTAGTTTATGGTAGAGTTATTATTCTTTTTACTAGGGCTAATCATAGGACTATTATCTGGAATAACTTTTATATGTTTATATTATGTAAAAAGTGTTTCTAAAGATAGTGGAATTGAGTTGCCTAGATTAAAAGATGAGAAGAAAAACAATTAAAAAAAATTTTTGGTTTAGTTATGATGAAGACAGACAATTAAAATATCTGTCTTCTATTCTAAATCTTAGTGAATCAAATACGATAAGAAAGCTATTATATGAAACACAAGTTAAGGAATGTCCACCTAAAGAGTTCTATGATGCGATTGATAAGATTAATAAGATTGGAGTTAATATAAATCAATTAGCAAGAATAGCAAATTCAACTGGAAGTATTTACGAAGAACAACTTAACCAACAATTTAATGAATTGGAAAAATTAAAAAATAATATTTATAACAAATATATTTAATTGAAAGAAGGTGATATGCATAGCTGTCGTAAAGATTTGGAAGGTACAGAGTAATTTAGGACAAGTTGTTGATTATGCAGAAGATAATGAAAAAACTGACTTATCTAAATTTGAAGATTTAAAAAGTGTTATTGATTATGCAGAGAATGGAGATAAAACTGAAGAATCATTATACATATCTGGTATTAACTGTGATCCTAAAAATGCAAATAAAGAGATGGTAGCAATAAAAAATAAATTTTGCAAGACAGACGGTATCCTCGCTTGGCATGCATATCAATCCTTTAAAGAGGGAGAAGTTACTCCAGATGAAGCTCATAAGATTGGAATGGAGCTTGCTAAAGAAATGTGGGGAGATAGATTTCAAGTTGTTGTTACTACTCATTTAAA
>CAMVNW010000002.1 GCA_947168965.1 uncultured Caryophanales bacterium | reverse complement strand
ATCAACTTTTGTATTTGCGGCGTGGTCTAAGTATATCATTTTGGTCACTTCCTTTGATTCATGTTTACATTATACTCTTTTGTTGTTTTTGTGTCTATATAAAAAGTACAGATGTCTGCACTTATTTATTTGTATTATTGTAATAGTTTTGTTCTGATAATTGTCTTGATAGTTCATCTATGTCTGTTATATCCATATATCCTTGTACATCGTTTATATAGTCTTCTATTGCAAATATAAGACTTTCTAGTGTTTGATATTGTTCATAGTTTATATTATGATTTTTTAGTATATTTATTTGTTCGTCTGATAATAGTAGTCCGTTACTTCTTTGTTTTAATTGTGTGTTTTCTATATTTAGTTCTATTCCTAAATCATTTAATAGTGTATCTATATCATTTTGTTTGTTTGTTTTAATCATTTTGTTCCTCCAACTTTTCTATTGCTTTGGCTAGTCCAATTTTTCCATATTCGTATGTTAGACTTCCTTGTTGATATGCGATATAAGGTGGTCTTATTGGTCCATCACATGATAGTTCAATTGAGGAACCTTGTGTAAATGTTCCTGCAGCCATTATTACTTTACTTGTATACCCTGGCATATCCCATGGTTGTGGTATTACGTAGGAATCTATTGCAGATCCTGATTGTATTCCTTGGCAATATTTTATTAGTTTTTGTTCATCATTAAATATTATGTTTTGTACTATATCTGCTCTTGGTTCGTTGTAGGTTGGTTCTACTTGATATCCTAGTGTTTCTAGTACTTTACTTGTTAGAATAGCTGTTTTTAATGCGTTAGAAACGACTTTTGGTGCTAGGTATAATCCTTGTAAGAATTGTTTGTTTATTCCTAGTGTTGGCCCTACTTCTTTTCCTTCTCCTGGTAGTGTTAATCTTTCAGCACATAGTTTTATTAGATCTTTTTTTCCTACTATGTATGCTCCATTAGGTGCGATTCCACCACCTAGATTTTTTATAAGTGAACCTACTGCTATGTCTGCTCCTACTTCTATTGGTTCTTGCTTTCCTACTAATTCACAGTAACAGTTATCTATCATGATTATTACTTCTTTATCTATTTCTTTTATGAATTTTATTACTTTTTCTACTTTATCTAACGTAATACTTTTTCTTGTTGAGTATCCTTTTGATCTTTGTATTTCTATTAATTTTATTTTTTTGTTTGTTAATACTTCTTTTATTTTTTCATAGTCAAAGTCATTATCTATCAAGTCTATTTGTTCATAATTTATGTTAAATGATTTTAGTGAACTATCATTTTCTTCTATTCCTATTACTTCGTCTAGTGTATCATATGGTTTTCCTGTTATTGATAACATTATATCATTTGGTCTTAATAGTGCGAATAGAGCAACTGTTAGTGCATGTGATCCTGATATGAATTGCCCTCTTACTAGTGCATCTTCTGCTTTAAATATATCTTTATATATATCTTCTATTGTGTCTCTTCCTATGTCATTATATCCATATCCTGTTGTTTCATTAAAGTGTACTTCTGATACTTTATTATCTTGGAATGCTTTTAGTATTTTAGCACTGTTATATGCACATATTTCATCTACTTCATTTAGTTGTTTTTCAATATTTTTTTCTTCTTCTTTAATAAGATTCCAAGTTGATTCTTTTATATTTAATAGGTTATGCATGTATTGTTCCTCCATCTACTCTTATTGTTTCATTGTTTATGTATTTAGCGTCTTCTGTTGATAGAAAGTATACTACTTTGGCAATTTCTTCTGGTTCTGCGAATCTATTTAGAAGTATTTTTGCTTCTTCTTCTTTTATATAGTCTTTATCTAATTCTTTATTCATTTCTGTATTTATCCATCCTGGTGCGATACAGTTTACTCTTATATATGGGGCGTAATGTAAGGCAAGATTATGTGTTAGTGAGATTAGTCCTGCTTTTGATGCATCGTAGTCTAGACTATATTCGTAATATGTATCTATTCCATTTGTGGATGATATGTTTATTATATTACCTTGTTTTTCTTTTAACATTGTCTCTCCTACATATCTTGATACTAGGAATGGTCCAATTAGATTTGTATCTATTGTTTTAATAAAGTTTTCTTTAGTTTTGTCCTCAAATGTTGTATCTATTGCAATCCCTGCATTATTTACTAGAACGTCTATTTTTTGGAATTTTTCTATAGACTTATTTACCATATTTTTTATTTCTTCTTCATTTGTCATATCTGCTTTAATTGGTAATACTTCTACGTTATACTTTTTTAGTTCTTCGGCTAACTCTATGGCTCTTTCTTCACTATTATTATAGTTTAATATTATATTATGATTGTTCTTTGCGAATACTTTTGCGATTGCAGCTCCAAGTCCTTTAGACGCACCTGTTATTAGTACTGTTTTTCTCTCCATTTTTCCACTTCTTTTCTTTTTTTCCGTATATATAATAACACATTTTGTAGATTTTTCAAATAGTCATTTTGGAGCATAAAAAAAGAGTAAATTATAAGTCTTTTACTCTTGAAATATCTATTGGTAATTTTTTTGGCATTGTATCTGTTTTGTAGTATGCTTTCCTTGATTTTTTATCAAATTGTATAACTAATGTTTTGGCATCTTTTCTTACTAATTTTCTTATTAATTCTTTGTCACATATAATTCTTTCTGTCATTTTTATTTCCCCCACTGTTTTTTATATTTTTTTACCTTATTTGGTTGTATATCATATTTTTTTTCGTCTCTATGTTCAGCTATAAAATCTATTTCATATGCTTCTAATTTTTCTGGCTCCGTCGGTTCATTATTTGATTCATCATATATCCCTTGATAGTTATCTAGCACTTCATTCTCATATAACATTTGATATGCTTGAAGTATTTGTTTTGTCTTTTTTATATGATTGTATATTGCTTCTGGTGATAGTTTATTATTTTGCTTTGCATATAGTCTATATATTCTTATTATTTCAAATATACCCCACACTAATTCTTCATTTAAGTTTAATTTGTCTGTTTTTAAGATTTGAATTATGCAATATTCTCTATAATAATTATTTTTTAGATATTGTTCAAATTGCTTATCTTCTTTTATTATTTTTAATTCTTCTATTTGTGGTTTATATATTATCTTTTTCCTTGGATTTTTTTGTTTTGATTTTTCTAGTTTCTTATTTGATTCTGATATTTCCGGATCAATAATCGTTATATCTCCTTTTTCTATTTTTGAATTTTTATCAGTAAGTTCTGTCATGTATTTTCCATATTTCTCTTGAAATTCTTCTATTTTTTCTAGGTATTCATAATCGCTTCTGATCTCTTCTGAATTTTCATATTTTGTTGTTATTTTATATATTTCTTCTAAGGTGCCTCTTTCAAGTACTTCTTTTTTATATCCATTTTTGTCAATACATATTACAAGTTCAAAGGATTTATACATACTACCACGTCCTATTGATGTTTTATTTTAACACACGTTTTTTTTATTGTAAAGTTGTTTTTGGGGTTTATTTTTCTTTTTTAATTAACCGTTTTTTTTACACATTCATAATAATTTATTTATTGTTAATTATTTTTATTTTATTTGTTGTTTTAAGGTTTTTATTGTGTTAGAATAATGGTTTGAGGTGATTCTTGTGAGTAAGTTTTTGGATTTGGCTTTTAAAATTTTTGGTAAAACTTCAGTTTCAAATGCTTTAAGTATTCCTAAAAATGATATTTCTTTTTATGATACTGTTGATAGAGGTAAGAATGATTTAGTCCATATTTTTAAGGTTAATTCTCAACATCTTAGTTATTATTATGATGTTAATATTATTACTCGTCACGATTCTATTATTTCTTTTTACTGTGAGTGTGATGAGTTTAGTAAGAATCATACTTGTAAACATGTTTGTGCGTGTCTTATTAATTATGGGGATTTAATTTTAGAAAATGCTCATACTGATCTTGATATTTCTAATGGAATTTTAGAGTGTTTTAAAAATGATGTTGGTATTAAGGAAGCTATTAATGTTCTTGTTGAACTTGATTTTAGTAAAAGTGTTTCTACTTTTAAGATTTATATCGGTTTAAAGAAAAAATATCTTATTAATCGTGAGTCTAAATTTGAAAGTTTTATGGATGCTTATAGAAATAATGAGGAATATGAGTTTGGTGTTAATTTTACTTATAATCCTAGCATTCATTTTATTAAGTCTGATGATTTGGATTTATTAAATTATTTGTTTGGTTATATTAAAAATAGGGGTTATTATTATAGGTATAATCCGTTTGAATTAAGTGACAGAGAATTATCAAGTTTGTTTGATAAACTAGTTCATCATACTTTTTCTATTGTTGGGATTGGTCTTATTAGTGATGTTGTTCATTCTATTCCTACAGGTTTTAGTTTAAGTAAGGTAAATGAAAAGTATGAATTGTCTATTGATGATTTTGATAAATATAAGTTTATTGGTAGTGATTTTAAATATTGTGTTTATAATCATATATTATATGTTTTACCCAATAATTATTCTACTTTAATTTGTTCTATGATGAATAATAATCTTATGTCTTTGATAATTGATAAGGAGCATGTTGAACTTTTTAAAAATGGTTTACTTCAAAGTATTAAAAGTAATATTTCTATTGATGATGATATAGATGATGTTGTTGTTACTGGGGAACCTAATTGTAATATATATTTTGATTTAAATCGTGATATTATTGATTGTAAGATTGAATTTAATTATGGAGATTGTGTTGTTAATTATTTTGATTCTTCTAGCGTTGTTGTTCGTGATGTTAGTTTTGAAAATAATGTTGTTAATGATATTTGTTCTTTTGGTTTTTCTATTGATAATAATAGAATTGTTCTTGTAGATATTGATAATATTGGAGATTTCTTAAGTAATGGAATTCATATTTTAGGCGAAAGATACAATATTTTTACTTCTAAAAAAATAGATGAGGTTTCTATTTTGAAAAAAACTAATATTCGATCTAATTTCAGTATTGGTACTGATGGAATTATGTCTTATAATTTTGATACTGACAATATTGATGTTTCTGAGTTAGATAAAGTACTTTCTTCTTTGAAGAAAAATAAGAAATATTATAAATTAAAAAATGGTAATATAATTGATTTAAATAATAATAGTGAATTAAATGAATTGAATGATTTGTTTAATGATTTAGAATTGTCTACTCGTGACTTAAATGGTAATATTATTATTCCTAAGTATCGTGCTTTATATATTGATAGTTTAAGAAGAAATAAGTATAAGTCTATTAAAACTGATAATTCTTTTGATAAGTTTATTGATAATTTTAATAAATATAAAGAGATTTCTATCGATTTTGGTGATGATAATAATGTTCTTCGTGATTATCAAAGGGATGGTGTAAAGTGGTTATATACTTTATACAAATGTGATTTGGGCGGTATTTTAGCTGATGAGATGGGTTTAGGTAAAAGTTTACAGACTATTTGTTTTATTAAGCAGGTTTTACTTGAAAAACCAGATTCTAAAATTATGATAGTTTGTCCTACTTCTTTAGTTTATAATTGGAAAAAAGAGTTTGATAAGTTTGGTAATGATTTAAAATATGTTACTGTTTTTGATAATAAGTCTAAAAGGTTAGAAATTATTAATGATTTTGATAAGTATAATATTTTTATCACTTCTTATGGATTAATCCGTAATGATAATGATGAGTATGAGGATAAGAATTTTGAAGTATGTATTATTGATGAGGCTCAAGCAATTAAGAATTATCAAGCTGGTATGACAAAGGAGATTAAAAAGATTAAAGCTCGTACTAAAATTGCTTTAACTGGTACTCCTCTAGAGAATTCTGTTTTAGAATTATGGAGTATTTTCGATTTTATTATGCCTGGTTATCTAGGTAGTATTTTGAGATTTAAGGAAAAATATGGAATTCATGATGTTGACAGTGATTCTTTGGATAAGCTTGTTAATTTGAATTATCAGATTCAACCTTTTATTTTAAGACGTAAGAAGAATGATGTTATTCATGATTTGCCTGATAAGATTGAGAATAATATTTATCTTGATTTACCTGTCAGTCAGAAGAAGTTATATTTAAGTGTTCTTAAGGAAAGTGAACGTGAATTTAAAGAAATCCTTTCTAATGAAGGAATTGGTAAGGCAAGGTTTAAGGTTTTACAATTACTTATGAAGTTAAGACAGGTTTGTGTTGATCCTAATATTTTATTTGATAATTATAGTGGAGACGTTATCAAAATGGAAAGGCTACTTGAAACTGTAAAAAATTATGTTAGTGATGGTCATAAAATTTTAATATTTTCTAGTTTTAAAACTGTTGTTGATAGGGTTAAGGTTTTATTTGATTCTAATAATATTTCTAGTTATGTGATTTCCGGTGATGTTAAAAGTCGTACTCGTATGGAGCTTGTTGATAAGTTTAATCATGATTCTACTAATTGTTTTTTGATTACTTTAAAAAGTGGTGGAACAGGTCTTAATCTAGTTGGAGCTGATGTAGTAATTCACTTGGATATTTGGTGGAATCCACAGGTTGAGAATCAAGCTACTGATAGGGCTCATAGAATTGGACAAACTAAGAAAGTAAGTGTTATTAAGTTTATTACTCGTGGTACTATTGAAGAAAAAATCATTGAGTTACAGGAAAAGAAAAAGCTACTTAGTGATAATTTAATTGAGGGTAAAGAAACTAATGTTCTTAATTCTCTAAATGAGGAGGAGATTAAGAATTTACTTTCTTATAGTGAAG
Source organism: uncultured Caryophanales bacterium (assembly GCA_947168965.1). Lineage (GTDB taxonomy): Bacteria > Bacillota_I > Bacilli_A > RF39 > UBA660 > UBA3631. Next base: position 48,055 of record CAMVNW010000002.1, on the reverse strand, counting down.
ATTAAAAGAGTTGTTGAAAACTCTTTTTTTATTTTTTATTTATGTTCAAAAGTATAGTTTTGAACATAGTTTGTTTTTTTTATTATTTTTTTTTATGTTCAAAAGTCGGTTTTGCACATATTTATTATAGTGTAAAGTATTAAAAAAAGATAATTATTCATTATCTTTCAATTTTATTACTTTTTAATCTTCGTATTTATAAAATCCTTCTCCTGATGATTTTCCTAATTTTCCTTCTTCTATGTATTTATTTACAATTTTTAACATGCCTTTATAGTTATATGGAAGCATCATTTTCTTTAATAATGGATTTATTAGTGTTGGAACTTTTTGATATTGTTCTACTATGTTTTTTACTGTTTCTAGCCCTACTGTATCCATTATTTGGAATGGACCTTTAGGTGCTCCTGTTCCAAGTGTCCAAGCTGCGTCTATACTCTCTGGATCTGATATTCCATTTGCGTATAGGTCCATTGCACTCATTAAGAATGGTACTAACATTGAGTTTAGTAAGTATCCTGATTTTTCTTTTGTAACAGGTAGTGGAATCATTCTTATTGCATTTGCGAATTCAATTATTTCATCAAAATATTTTTGTTCTGTTTTATCATGTCCCATTATTTCTACTATGTTGTTTTTCCATATTGAGTTTGCAAAATGCATTGATAAAAATTTGTTTGGTCTTTTTGTAGAATCTGCTAATTTTGATGGTAATAGTGTTGATGAGTTTGTTACTATTACTGTTTTTTCTGGTAATATACTAGATATTTGTTCATATAGGTTTCTTTTTATTTCTATATTTTCTGTTATTGATTCTATAACTAAATCAGCATCTTCTAGTGCTTTCTTTTGATTAGTTTCTATTTTTATATTTTCTAGTGCATTATATGCATTTTCTAGTGACTTTTCTCTATTAAAGTTTTTTGTGTCTCCTAGTCCCCTAGCCCAATTATGTTTTGGTGTCATTTCTGTTATTGTATCTATATATGTGTTTTTTAGTTTTTCTAGTGATTTTTTTATTTTTGGTTTATTATCTTCTTTTCTTATTAATATTGTTGTATCAAATCCATTATATGCACATTGATATGCGATTTGTGATCCTAATACTCCACCACCAATTATTACTATTTTTTTATATTCCATTTTTTTCCTCCTTTATATGCGCAGTTATTATTGTGTAGCTATAAGAATTTACTGTTATTACTATATTATCTATTTCACAATAATAGTTTTTTCCTAGTTTTGTTATTTTAGTATCTTTATTTTTTATTCTTTCTTTACAGTATTCTACTACATTATTAGTATTTAGTTTTAGGTTTCTTTTTATTCTTTCTATTCCTAATTTTGTAGTATGTATTTTTTCTATATTCTCTAATAGCACTAAATAATCACCTATATTAATTATATATTAAAAAAAGGTAATTCTTAAATAATTATTACCTTTTTTATTGCTTTTTTACATTTTTATACAGTTTTTATATTTATAACATTCTTTTTCATGTGAGTTTATTAGGCCTATTGCTTGTAGGTATGAATATATTATTGTTGATCCTACAAATCTCATTCCTCTTTTATATAGGTCTATCGATATTTTATCTGATATATTATTTGTTGTTTTATTCAGTTCATGTATCGGTTTCTCTATGTATTGTTTTAGATAGTTATAGAAACTTCCATATTCATTTTCAATTTCTTTAAATATTTTTGAGTTATTTATTGCGGATTTTATTTTTAATTTATTTCTTATTATATTTTTATTGTTTGATAATTCATTTATTTTATTATCATCATATTTTATTATTTTTTCTATGTCAAAGTTATCAAATGCTTCTCTAAATGATTCTCTTTTATTTAATATGCATTCCCATGATAATCCTGCTTGAAATGATTCTAATATCAGCATTTCATACAGGTATTGTTCATTTGTATTTAATTCTCCCCATTCTTCATCATGATATTTTATATATGTTTCATTCTTTTCGTTACACCATTTGCATCGCATATTATCACCAACTATATTATAACAAAAAAACTAAGTATTTCTACTTAGTAATTTCTTAAATGGGGCGCTGTGTGGGAATCGAACCCACGCGTGTCGGAACCACAATCCGATGTGTTAACCACTTCACCAACAACGCCATGTCTTTTTAAGACATATATATTTTATCAGTAAAATAAGGAATATGCAAGTGTTTTTTTTATTTTTTTTATTTTGGGTTTTTGCCTATACACTAATATATTAATATCATACTATAACCTAGGAGGAATGTTATGAAGAATTATGGTGTTAATGATTATTATAATTATATGAATAATAATTATAATCAACCCTTATACAATCAACAAAGTTTTAATAATATGAATAAAGTTAATTCTAAATTATTTGATCCTTATGTTGGTTTTATAAGTGGTAATATGTTTCCTGATTTATATAATGCTTATAAGTTGTCTAATCCATTAGAGATTGAGCCTATGAATGAGCAGGCTGAATTATTAACTAGTATTGATGCTTTATGTTTTGCTTGTATTGATTTAAATCTTTATTTAGACTTATATCCTGAGGATAAAAGTGCGATAGAATTATTTAATAAATATCGCGTTCAAAAAGAAAAATATGAGAAGGAATATGAAAGAAAGTATGGTCCACTATTTATAAGTAGTGATGCTTTGAATACTTTCCCATGGGCATGGGATAATTCTCCTTGGCCTTGGCAAAATAAATAGGAGGTTTTTATGTTTTTATATGAAAAGAAATTAGAATATCCTGTTAATATAAGAAAAAAAGATTTGAAGATGGCAAAATATTTAATGAGTCAATATGGTGGACCTGATGGTGAGTTAGCTGCTTCTTTACGTTATATGAATCAAAGGTATAGTATGCCTGATGATAAAGGTAGAGCTCTTTTAACTGATATTGCATGTGAGGAGTTAAATCATATTGAGATAATAGCTGCAATGATTCATCAATTAGTTAACGGGGCTAGTATTGATGAACTTGAGAAGGCTGGTTTAGGTGGTCATTTTGTTCAACATGATCATGGTTTATTTCCAACGGATGCCAATGGTGTTCCATGGACTAGTGCTTATATCGAAACAACGGGGGATTATATTGCCGATATAGAGTCTGATATGGCTGCTGAACAGAGGGCAAGAGCTACTTATGAACATTTAATGGATTTGACTAATGATAAAGATGTACTTGGTCCTTTATCTTTCTTGAGACAGAGAGAGGTTGTTCATTATCAAAGATTTAAAGAGTTAAGAAATTATTATCTTGAAAAGAAAATATAAATACTTGGTGACAAGTATTTTTTTGCCATCTTCATTATATTATATTTTTATTTTTGTTTTTTTTATTTATTTACGTCTATCATATTAGTATTTTTTTTTAATATATTTTAATGGGGTGTTTTATGAAAAAGGTATTAATTTTATTTGGTGGTAATAGTACTGAACATTATGTTTCTTGTAAGTCTGCTAAAAGTATTGCTGAAAATATTGATAAGAAGATTTTTTCTTATGAGATGGCTGGTATTGATTTTGATGGGAATTGGTATAAATTTAATGACGATTTATTACTTTTAGAAAACGGTAATTGGTGTAAAGGAAAGGTTTTTAAAATTGATAATATTATTGAATATCTAAAAAGTTTTGATGTAGTTTTTCCTATTACTCATGGTAATAATGGTGAAGATGGTAAATTACAAGGAATGCTTGATTTATTTGATATACGATATGTTGGTTCTAAAACTTCTTCTAGTGTCTTGGGTTTTGATAAAAGTTTTTCTAAGTTATTTTTTAATTATTTAAATATTCCTCAGGTTCCTTACGTAGTCGTTGGTGAAAAATATAATTTATCGTCTATTATAAATAAGCTTAATTACCCTATGATTGTCAAACCGAGTTGTGGTGGTTCGTCTATTGGTATTAGTAAAGCTAATAATAAAAAAGAGCTTGTTAAAGCTATTAAGTCTGCATTAAAATATGATAAAAAAGTTATTATTGAAAATTTTATAGAATGTAGAGAATTAGAATGTGCGGTATTAGGAAATCGTGATTTTATTGTCTCTTATCCTGGAGAAATTATTTCTTGTAATGATTTTTATGATTATAATGCTAAATATGTTCAAAATTCGGAAACAATTATTCCTAATGATTTACCAAGTGATATTGTCCAAAGTATTATTGATTATTCTAGTAAGATTTTTGTTGGAATGAATATAAAAGATTATGCTAGAATAGATTTTTTCTATGATGGATCTAGTGTTTTTGTTAATGAAATTAATACTATTCCCGGATTTACAAAGATTAGTATGTTTCCTAAATTAATGGAACATGAGAATATCAGTTATACTGATTTAATTTCAATTTTAATTAATAATTCTTAGTATAAAATATTTGATCTGGTTTCATATTAAATATAGCAGAGATTTTTACAGCAGTATCGTAAAAAAGTCTTCTCTTTTTATTTTCTATTTGTGAATAAAATGAAGGTGTTATGTTTAGTTTATCTGCCATATCATATATTGTATATTTATGTTTTTTTCTTAATTCTTTTAATTTTTCCATATCATACATAATTATCACCTAGTTAATTATAACACAACATTCACTATTCGTCCATGGTTTTTTGGTAGTTTATGAGAGAAAATTATTTTAGGTGATTTAATGACTGACAGCAAACAGTATGAAATATATAATATTATTGGACGTAATATTAAGAAATATAGATTATTGAGAGGATATACTCAAAGAAGTTTATCTGAGGCTTTGGATTTAAGTGAAAGTTTTATTGCTAAACTTGAATCTAAAACAAATCAAACTATCTCTATTGATACTCTTCTTTTAATTGCTCAATTCTTAGATGTAGAAATTACTGTATTTTTTGATAAGAATACAAAATAAAAACCCTATAAGGGTTTTTTATATATTCTTTTTGCATATTGATTCGATTTTTTATGTTTTAACTCTTCTAATCTTCCTTGATCAATATTTCTGTTATAATCTATGAAGTCTTCTAGGAACAATCTCGAAAACCTTTCATTTTCAATAAAATGATTTACTATATCTTCTACATTTATTTTTTCATTTTCTATTATTGGGATGATTATATTCCTTTTTGGATTTTTTAAATCATCACTTATTTCTTGATATGTATTACTTATTACAAATCTTGTTATCTCATTTAACTTTTCTTTTGAGTAAATAGATTTCATAGTATTTTTCATAGACGCAATTATCTTAACTTGTTTTTCCTCTTCATCTTCTAAGTCTTCATAATCTTCTATACTTTGAAATGGATTGTTGCGCATTCTATTTGAGTTTTTTTCGTTATAAGCTGCTTGAATATATACTTCTCTTAATTCAGCTATTATTTTTTCTTCGTCTGTTAATTGATTTTCTTCGTAATATAACATCTGATTTAAGGCAAAAGGATTATTTTTTATATATTCTTTTGCTTTTTTTATTTTATTTATTGCTTCTAATGTATATTTTTCTAATATATAATTTTCGTTTTTTCTATTAAAATAGTTTTCAAGATATTTTGAAATATCTTCTGAATATTTATATATAGTTATAGCTGGTTCATTATTCATTTCTAATGAATGTTTTATTTCTGATACTATTTCTTTTAGTTTTTCAGTTTTTCTTGTATCTACAGTTTCTGTTATGAATCTTCCAATGTATTCTTCATAGTATTGTTCTTTTTGTAATATCGACATTATTGTTATGGCATATAATTCATTGTCTCTTTTCATTTTTAATATACCACCGGTTAGATTGAAGTTTGCTATTAAATGTTCAATAATATCTTCCATTTTTGCAATATTATCATAATTATCTATCAATATTTTTTCCATATTTTTTCCCCTGAACAAACTTATGCTTTTCTACTGTCGTATTTTTTTCTTTCGTTTGTATTTAATATTCTTTTTCTCATTCTGAAGTTTACTGGTGTAACTTCTACTAGTTCGTCTCTATTTATGTAATCTAGACAATATTCTAGGCTCATTTTTCTTGGACGTTTTAATACTACTGTATGATCTGATCCAGCTGCTCTTGTATTTGTAAGTTTCTTTCCTCTTACTACGTTTACAGCAAGGTCATTATTGTGTGAATGTTCTCCTACTATCATACCTTCGTATACTTCTGTTCCTGGTTCTATGAACATTACTCCTCTATCTTCAAGTTGTCCTATTGCGTATGCTGTTGATTGTCCATTTTCCATAGATACTAATACTCCAAGTTTTCTTTCTCCTACACTATTTCCTGCCATTTTTCTATATTCTTTGTATGTATGGTTTATCATTCCATATCCTTTTGTCATTGTCATGAATTCTGTTGAGAATCCTATTAATCCACGTGATGGCATTGTGTATGTTAATCTTACTTGATTCTCTTCTGTTACCATGTTTTCCATGATACCTTCTCTATTTCCTAGTGCTTCTATTACTGATCCTACATATTCTTCTGGAACGTCTATTTGAACATCTTCAAATGGTTCGCATTTTACTCCATCTATTTCTTTTATGATTACTTCAGGTTTTGATACTTGTAATTCAAATCCTTCTCTTCTCATATTTTCTATTAATATTGATAAGTGAAGTTCTCCTCTACCTGAAACTATGAATGATTCTGAATCATTTGGTTCAATTTTTAATGAAACGTCTTTTTCTGTTTCTTTTATTAATCTTTCTTCTATTTTTCTAGCAGTTAAAATTTTTCCTTCTCTTCCTACAAATGGTGAAGTATTTACTCCAAATGTCATTTGTAGTGTAGGTTCATCTATTCTTAATAATGGAAGTGGGTCTTCTTTACCTATTTCACATACTGTTTCTCCTACACTTATATCTGGAAGTCCTGCGATTGCGATTATATCTCCTGCTTGTGCTTCATTTATTTCTATTCTTTTTAATCCAATGTAACCGAACATTTTTTGAATTCTAAATTGTTTAATAGATCCATCTATTCTAACACATGATACCATTTCATTTACTTTTATTGTTCCTCTTTTAACGACACCAATTCCTATTCTTCCTACGAAATCATTGTAGTCAAGTAGTGCTGGTTGGAATTGAAGAGATCCTTCTTTTTCTACTTTTGGTGCTGGTATATTTTTTATAATCATATCAAATATTGGATCCATTGTTTCTTTTTGTGTTGATAAATCTTGTTCTAGACTTGATGTACCGTTTAGGGCTGATGCATATACTACTGGGAATTCCAATTGATCTTCATCTGCTCCTAATTCTATAAATAAATCTAATACTTCGTCTATTACTTGAGCTGGACGTGCTGTTGGTTTATCTATTTTATTTACAACTACTATTGGAGTAACTCCTGCTTCTAATGCTTTTTTTAGAACGAATCTTGTTTGTGGCATTGTTCCTTCATATGCATCTACTACAAGTAATACTCCATCAACCATGTTCATGATTCTTTCTACTTCTCCACCGAAGTCTGCATGTCCTGGTGTATCTAGAATATTGATTCTTGTTCCTTTATAGTCTATAGCAGTTGTTTTTGCTAGTATTGTGATTCCTCTTTCTTTTTCTATATCATTGGAATCCATTACTCTTTCATCTACAGTTTCATTATCTCTAAATGTTCCCGATTGTCTTAATAATTGGTCTACTAATGTAGTTTTTCCATGGTCTACATGGGCTATTATCGCAATATTTCTTATATCTTTCATAAATTCACTTCTTTCTCCGACCTAGGTATTATATCATAGTTTACTTTAATACGCAAAGTATTTTTTTATTAAAACTATTTTAGATTCTTTATTTTTATGACATATCTATTATTTCTAGATTTGATGTGTCATAACATACTTTTGCGTGGTTTTCTCTTATTAGTTCTTTTTCAATTGTATTTCCTGTAGTTTTATCTATTTTTGTTCTATATACTTTACCATTTCTGTATACTACACCGTTTTCTCTTGAGAAGAATACGTCTTCTGCATGTATATGGTAGCTATATTTTTCTTCTTTATTTGATCTTAATTCTCCACAAAGGTATTCATCTGTTGTATATATTATTAATTGGTATGTATTATCTGTTGTGTTTTTAAATCTATAGTCTAGATAGTTATACATTATTGATGTACCTGTTCCAAATGGTATTACTCTTTTAAAGTCTGGGAAAAGATCTAGGTTATCGTGATGATGGTGTTCTGTTATTTCAAGTCCTGTATGTAGAATCATCCAATGTATTAGGTTTGATAATTGGCACATTCCACCTGCTATTCCTTTTGATGGTTTATTATTGTCTATTGTTAGTCCTTCTTTATATCCTTGTCTTTTTCCACATTTTCCTACTAGATACCATAGTGAAAATGTTTCGCCTGGTTTTATTATTATGTTTGTTATTTTTGGAGCAGCAATACTTAGGTTTACTGCTTTATTTTCCTGTAATTGTAAGTCTACATTTCCTAGTTTTCTTCTTATTAATGAGTTATGTTTATATATTACTATTGGTAATAATTCTTTTTGTTTTGTTTTTGCGAATTTTTCTTTTCCTACTATGTTTTTAATATGTCTCATAGTAATACATTTATACATTGATATTTGATATGTTAATGGTGATATTTCACAAAATAGTTTTCTACTCATATTTACCCCTCTTTTTTTGCGTATATATTACCATATGCTTTTTTATTTGTCAATTTTATTGTTTTTTCTTGTTTTATCATGTATTATTATAATGGTGGTAGTATGAAAAAGATGTTTTTTTTATTATGTTTTTTTATTTGTGTAAATGTTAGTGCTTCTAATAAGTTTAGTGTTAAACTTGATAAGTGTATTGATGGTGATACTGCTAGATTTTTCATTAATGGTGAGTCTAAAACTGTTAGGTTTTTATCTATTAATGCTCCTGAGATTCAACATGATGATGTTCTTGAAGAGTATTATGGTAATGAATCTAGTGAATATACATGTAATATATTGAAATCAAGTAAAAGTATTAAATTACAGTACGATCCCAAAAGTGATAAAACTGATAAATATGATAGGGTTTTAGCTTGGGTTTTTGTTGATGGTGAGTTATTACAAAAAAAATTAGTAATCAATGGTTATGCAGAGGTTAGATATGTTTATGACGATTATTTATATGCTAATGATTTAAAGGAGTTGGAAAGTGCTGCTAAAGAAAAGAAATTAGGCATGTGGTCTGATGACATTCCTGTCGATAATAAATCTAGTATTTCCAATAGTGATTTAATTTGGTATTTCTTTATTTTGGTTGTTTCTTATATATGTGTTCGATTGGTAAAGTATATATTTAAAAGGTAATATTTTGTTTTATTTTGATTTTATGGTATAATTTCCTTGGGAGGATAATATGAAAAAAGCTTTTTTATTCATTATAATTTCAACATGTTTATTTTTAACTGGTTGTGATGTTATGAAAGATGGTACCATGACTTGTACTAGAAAAGAAAGTAAATCTGGTATTTCTCTTGATTTATCATATACTGTTGATTATGCAGATGGTTTTGTTACTAAAATTTCTTCTAGTGAAAAAATTACTGCTGATGATAGTTCTGTTTTAGATTTATATAAGGAAAAAATTGAAGAACAATTTGAACCATATAAGGATGTTGAATATTATAATTATGATGTATCCATTAAAGATAATACATTATCTAGTAAAACTATTATTGAATATGATAAAATTGATACTAGTAAAATGATTGAGATTGATTCTAATAATGGACAACTTATTAAAAATGGAAAGATTAGTATTAAAACACTTAAATCTTATTATGAATCTCTAAATATAAGTTGTGAAAATTAAATAAAAGCCATATGTTTGTCATATGGCTATTTTTTATATTTTTTTAATATTGACTTGTATTGATTTTTATTTTCTTTTATCCATTTTTTGTAGCTATGAGATGTTCTTTGATATGTAAAGAAATCATAAGCATCATTTGATTTTATATTTATACATATTATTAAATCATAGATGTTTCCATTTAAATCTTGATATATACATAGTATTCTACAATGATCTGGTTTTTGAATTTCTTCTTCTGTTTTGATTATATTTAATATTTTGGCTTGAACTTTTTTTTCTTGATTAGACGCTATATCAAATGTTGTAAAAAGCTTTTGATTTTTATCTGGTGTTGGGAGTTGTGTTCCTTTTATTGTTTCACCTGTTAATAAATCATAGAATTTAATATTGCTTGCTACTCCATATCCTATGTTATCTAGCAATAATGTTACTGATAAGTATTCATTTTCTTTATTTTTTTCTTGTTCTTCTTGTGTTAATTGTTGTGTTTTTTCTTTAAAATTTCGTCCAATAACTGTCAAGTAATATTTGTATTCGTCTATTTTTGTTTGTTGTTCTATGTTGTTTAATGTTAGATATGGTTTATGTTTTTCTCTATTTTCATTTTTTACTCTTTGATTAACTGTATATAAAGTTGCGAATACTGTTATTATCATTGATGTTACTGGTATTAATATATTACTCCAAAAAAACATATTACTCCACCTCATTAAAATAATTTTTTAATATATAATCCATTGTAATTTTAATATCAGGAAATACATTTAGTGATTCTAATTGTTCTCTAGTAAACCAACCAATATTTGTCGATTCATCACTTATTACTAATTCTTTATGATTAAGTGGGATTGCAGGATATATAAAGTCTATATGTACTCCTGTTTCTGTTCTATTCTTTTGTATTCCTAGTGGTCTTATAAAATCTTCTTCTCTTGGGAATCTATCTCCTAAAAGTTTAATCTTAATTCCTGTTTCTTCATAGGCTTCTCTTATTGCGGCTTCTTCTGGAAATTCATCGTGTTCTATGTGTCCGCCTGGTTGTACCCACTTTCCGAATTTTTTATGTTTTACCAATAATATTTTTTTATTCTCTGGATCTATTATATATGCCGATGCACAAAAATGTCTCATATGTTATCACCCACTTTATTGTATCAAAAAAAAAGTATTTTAGTCTATTATATTAAACTTTTAAATACTTTTTATTGTTTATTTTACTTTTTTTTGTAAAGTTTTTTTATTTATCTATCAAATGTATATTGTCTAAAAGGATACCTGTTCCTTCTGCAACGCATGTAAGTGGGCTTTCTGCAACGAATACTGGTACTTTTAATTCATGTGCTAGTAGTTCGTCAAATCCTTTTATAAGTGCTCCTCCACCTGTTACAACGATTCCTTTATCTATTATATCTGCTGATAATTCTGGTGGAGTTTGTTCTAATACATTTTTTGCTGTGTTAACTATTATATATATACTTTCTCTTAATGCTTCTTCTACTTCATCTGATGTTATTGTTATTGTATGTGGAAGTCCTGTTACTAAGTCTCTTCCTCTTACGTCCATTTTTTCTTTTTTTTCTGTTGGATATACTGTTCCTATTTCAAGTTTTATTTCTTCTGCTGTTCTATCTCCTATTAGTAGTTTATATTTATCTTTTATATATTTTGCTATATCATTATCGAATACGTTTCCTGCTATTTTTATTGATGCACTGTTAACTATTCCTCCTAATGATAATACTGCAACGTCTGTTGTTCCTCCACCTACATCTATTACCATGCTTCCTCTAGGTGCGGATATGTCAAGTCCTGCTCCTACTGCTGCTACTTTTGGTTCTTCTTCCAGGAACACTTTTTTTGCTCCTGTTCTTTCTGCAGCATCTTTAATTGCATTTTTTTCTACTTGTGTTATGTTTGATGGGCAACAAATAAGTATTCTTGGACGGGATAGAAAGCCTTTTCCATTTATTTTTTTTATGAAGTGATTTAGCATTACTTCTGTTACTTCAAAGTCTGCTATTACTCCGTCTTTCATTGGCCTTATTGCGTGAACTGTACCTGGTGTTCTTCCTAACATGTCTCTTGCTTCTCTTCCAACTGCTAGTGGTTTTTTTGTTTCTGAATCTATTGCTACAACGCTTGGTTCATTTAATACTATTCCTTGTCCTTTTACATATATTAATACATTTGCTGTTCCTAAATCTATTCCTATGTCTTTTGCAAACATTTTATCCCCTCCCTTATCATATTCATTATATCATAATTATTGTTGTTTTTTATTTAATTTTCCAATTTTAGGTATTTTTTCTTTGTTGATTCTCCACCTCTAATATGTCTGATATCTATATGATATTTTAATATTTTTTCTACTTGTTCTGATAATATATTATCTAATTGTATTAATCTTTCATGTAAATCTTTATGTACAGTACTTTTTGATACGTTAAATACTTTTGCTATTTCTCTTACTGTTTCTTTTGTTTTTATCATGTATTTAGCTTCTTCTAGTACTCTTTCTTTTATTTTATCCAAATAATCACCTCAATAATTAATATGTGATTATTTTAAAAAAAGAACTAGTTATAAATTACCTAATTCTTTATCATAATATTCTTCTGGATCTACTGTTTGACTATCTATTGTAAGCTCGAAGTGTAGGTGACTTCCCATGTCTTTTTGTATGTTTGATGTTCCACTTTTTCCTATGATTGTTCCTTGTTTTACTTCGTCGCCTTCTTTTACTAATACTTCACTTAAGCTTTGATATGTGCTTATTATATTATTCTTATGTTTTATTTCTACTATTCTTCCTAGTGTTTGATCTTCTTTAACTGTAACTACTATCCCATCTAATATTGACACTACATCGAAGTCATAATCAGATTGATAATCTATTCCTGTTGATGGAAGATATGTATTTTCAAATAATATTAATGAGTTTTTTTGTGTTTCTTCGTCATCTTGTTTATTGTAATAGTTTGTTGCGATTTTTACAGTGTTATCTGTATAAGGTCTTGCTATTATTTCTAATGAACCTACTACTGGTATTTTGTTTTCAAATATTGTTTTATTTACATAGTCTTTTTCCTCTGGTGTTTTTTTGTTTAATTTTACTTCTACAATTGTGAATAAACCTACTAATAATAATAGTCCTAAAGTATATCCTAAATATATTACTGATTTTTTTACCTTTCTTTCTGTCATTTTTTCACCTCTATTAAGAGTCTTGACATATATTAATTATTTATACATTTTTTTTAAATTTTTTTAAAATCTATTCCTGTGTAATAATATTTTAGTATTTCATTATATTTATATCCTTGTTGTGCGAGTTGTTGTGCTCCATATTGACTCATTCCTACTCCATGTCCAAATCCTTTTGATATTAATGTTACTTCTTTTCCTTCTTGTGTTATTTCTATATTTGTTGATTTTAGATTTAGTTTTTGTCTAAATTCTGTTCCTTTGAATGTAGTATTATTTATAGTTATATTGCTTATTGAATTTGTCTCATTTCTTTCTATGTTTATATTTAATTCTTCTTGATATTCTAGTCCTAATGTTTGATAGAATTCTTGTAATGACAATGTTTTACTATCTAAGTATGATGGTGAGTTTACATCCCATGTTGATGAAACGCTTATTAGGTATGGTAAGTTTTCACCAAATACATCTTTACAATTTTCTGTTGTTCCACTGCTTGTTGAAAAAAAGAATGCTTTTATTATTTGACCATCATATGTTAAATATTCACCTGATGTCTCATCAACTGCTTGTTTTACTTTTTTTATGTATTCATTATATTTTTCTTTCCAATTTTCTTTTAAGTAATTATCATCTAGATATACTTGATCGTCAGTTGTGTCTATTACATCATAAGAGTTATCTTTATTTGTTTCCATTTTTTTTAATGTATATGTTCGTGCGGCTACGGCCTGTGCTTTTAGTGCCTCTATATTATAGCTTATTGGCATTTCTCCTGATAGTACTCCAATTAGATATTGTTCTAATGGTATTTTTTCTATTGTATTTGTTTCGTTTCTCATTACTCTTACACTTGTGTTTTTTTCTAATGTATATTTTGTTTCTTGTTTTTTGTTTTGTATGGGTGATAATGCTAGTATTGTTATGGCTGGTAATAATATAAGTAATAATGTTAAATTTATTATTCTTTTCATTATAATCACCTTTTTTGATTATATTATTCTTTTGTCGATAATTTTGTCGAATTTTTTTATGTGCATAAGTGTATAACTATTTATTTTAATAATTATGTTCAAAAGTAAAAAAAAATAGTTATGTATGTTCATAACTATATTATTTTTGAATACATGAAGAAATCATATATGAAATTTACTGTTAAATATGAAAGTGATAGTGCTAGAATTAGATAAAGTGCTCTTGCTTGATAATATCTGTTTTTTTTAAAAACGTTTGTAATGTTTATACTATCTAATGCCCAAATAACTAATGGTGTTATAAATATATATAATACTGTTTTAGCGCTCATTTTCGTATCTTTCTATTTGTTTTACTCTTTTTAAATATACTGGATCTTCCATATTTTCTTTTGAGTTAAGAAATGCTTTTATTATTTCTATATTTTCTTCTAGTGGAGCTTCTCCTGATATTGCTATTACATTTACATGGTCATTTACTTTTGCATGTATTGCTTCTTCTTTGTTGTTTATTTTTCCACATCTTACTCCTTTTACTTTGTTGCACGCTATTGATATTCCTACAGCACTTCCACATATTGCTATTCCATAGTCAACTTCTTTATCTCTTATTTTTTCTCCTAGTTTTATTCCATATATTGGATAATCTGTTCTTTCTGTTGAATTGGTACCATAGTCTATTATTTCATATTCTTTAAATATTTGTTTTAGTTTTTCTTTTGTTTCATATCCTCTATGATCACTTGCTATTCCTATTTTCATAATTTCTCCTTTTAGTTAAATAAGTCAAATGGATTAAATCTTTCTCCACCTGCAAATGGAGCTCCTCCATACCATGCTTCAAAATGTAAGTGTGGTCCTGTTGCTCTTCCTGTTTGACCTACGTATCCTATAACTTGTCCTTTTGCAACTGTATCACCTATATTTGATACTCTTTCGTTCATGTGTGCATATGATGTGTAATATCCATTATTATGATTTATTACTATATAATTTCCATATCCTGCACCGTTATATTCTGATTTTATTACTGTTCCATTGTCTGATGCATATACTGGTGAACCTAATCCTGTTCCTGCTATGTCTAGTCCGGTATGTAGTGAACGCGATCCGTCTATTGGGTCTACACGCCAGCCATATGGAGATGATATTGTATATCCTTGATTTGTTGGCCATCCCCAGTTTTTTGTTCCTACGTTTGGTATTTCTTTTTCTCCATATACCATTAGTTTTGATATAGTTGGTTTTAATTCTTCTATATTCTTTGTTGTCGTATTTGTTATTATTCCATTTGTTATTTCTAGTTCTTTGCTTATTCTGTTTAAACCATTTTCTCCTTCTCTAATGGTTTCGTTATCTCCTTTTAATCTTGTGTCGTCATATGTTATTTCTGTTTTGAATGTACTCTCAACATCTTCTACTACGTATTGTTTTACCACTATTTGAATTTGTGGATCTGTTTGGCTAATTGTTACTTTTTGTCCTGGAAACAATAGATTTTTTGTACTTGTAAATGTTGGATTTGCTAATAAAAATTCTTGTGAACTTATTTTATTTTTAAATGATACTGTTTCAATTGTATCTCCATCTTCTACCATATATTCTTGTTTTTTTTCTTCTGGTCCAAATAGGAAAAACTTTGATAGTTCTTCTTGTTTTACATATATCTTTTCTGTAACTGGTATTGTTGTTTCTTTTACTGTTATGTTATTCTTCACATATACTTTTTCTATTTTAGATCCGACGTTTTCTACTTCTTTTTGATTATTATTTTTATACAATTCGTATGCATCTTCGCCTACATATGTTTTTATAAATGTTTCGATGGATTCTTTAAATGTATCTTTGTTTAGAACAAATATTTTTATTTGATTGTCATTTTCTTCTTCATTCTCTTCATTTTCATATGATGATGTTATTGTATATTGATAACCTTTTATTGTGAATGGTTTTTTGTTTAATATTTTTTTATATATTTTTTCTACTGGTTCTATTTTGTCATTATATACTACGTCTGCCTTTATATCTAATCCATTAGGTGCATATATTGTATCTACATTATATTGTTTTTTATATTCTTCATTTTGGTTATCAATATATTTTTCTAATTCTTGTTTTGATTTTATGCTTCCTAACAATTCACCATCTAAATATACATTATAGTATGTATTTGGTTCTTTGTTGTTATCTCCTGCTTTTACTAATTGAAAATAAAACATCACTATTGCTAGTATTATTGTTATAATTATCGTTAATATTTTTTTCATTTAATCACCACGTTTATCTTAATATATTATAATAAATATGTCGCATAAAATCAAGGAGTTTAATTTTTTTGTTTTGCATAAAAAAAAGTACTTTTTTAAAAGTACTTTTATGCAGCTTTGTCTAAACCGTATTTTTTATTGAATTTATCAACTGCACCAGTTTTCTTAGTTACTGTTGAGTTTCCTCCATTATAGAATGGATGACATTTGTTACAAACTTCTAGGTGTAATTCTTTTTTATTTGATCTTACTGTGAATTTGTTTCCGCATGCACATGTTACTTGTGTATCCATATATTCTGGATGTATTCCTTTTTTCATAATTCTCTCCTTCCGCCATGACTTTAATTCAAGTCATAGAAATTTACTTGTATAGTATAGCAACTTTTTTTAAAAAAAGCAAGAGTTAATCCTTGCTTTTTCCAAATAATCTTAAAAGTTTTATAAATAGATTTATAAAATCTAAATATAGTTGAAATGCACAAAAGATTGCTGCTTTATCTTCTTCTAAAGATAATGCCATATTTTTTATGTTTTGTGTATCATATGCTATATAACCTATAAATATAATTATTCCTATTATTGTTATTCCTAAATCAAATATTACTGAGCCTAGAATTAAGTTTATTAATGATGCGATTATTATTACTATAAGACCTACGAGTAATATTGTTCCTAGTTTTGTAAGGTCCATATTTGTGAATTTTCCAACTAAAGACATTATAGCAAATATTAGAGATGTTAATGCAAATATTGCTACTATTGAGTCTATTCTATATGCTAAAAATATTATTGAAAATGTTACACCTGTTATGAATGAGTATAGACAGAATAAAATTTTTGCTGTCATTATTTCCATTTTTCTTATTCCTGCTGTAAGCCATATACTTACTCCTATTTCTAAAATCACTAATATCATAAATACAGAAGGCTTAAAAATATTATATAGCATATTTGTATTTGTTGATATAAAATACCCTGTTATTGCTGATATTAATAGTCCTATAAACATCCAACCATAAATTTTTGTAAATATTTTATTATTTTCCATAATTACCTCCTGATTTAATTATATCATTATTTATTATTTTAGTAAATTGTCATTTATTTTTTCTTTTATTCTATCTCCTATTGATTTATATTCTTCTTTTGTAGGATATATATGCTCTCCTTCATTATTATATCTATCTATATATATAATATTATATTTTTCTGATGTTTCTTTAAATTTTTCGTTTGCATAGTTTATTATTTCATTTAGTTTTTCGTTTGTTGTATTTATATCTATTCCTATAAATAGTATATCTTCTTTGCAATATTCTCTTATTATGCTTAATAGTTTATCTAAATCATTTATTATTTCTTCTATATTATCATGTAATCTTTTATAGTCTATTTTGGTTAATGTTTTTTCTTTATTTATTTTAGATAGTATATCGTTTGTTCCTATAGATATTGTAAGCAGATCTGCTTTAATTAATGTGTTTTTTATTGTTTTATTTGTTTCTTCTAGTTCTTTATTATTTTTTATATCATTTATTATATCTGTTATTCTATATCCTTGTGTTTCATAATCGTCTATGAATATTTCTAGTTTGTTTTTTTCTTCAAGGTATTCTTTTATATATAGTGGATAGCCTTTTTCATAGTATCCTTCTTTTGTTATTCCTAATGATATTTCATCTCCAAGTGATAAGTAGTATACTTTTTTATCTATTGTTGTTAGATATATTATAAATATGCATAGTATTATAATCCCAATTATTAGTATTTTTTTCATTTTTCCTCCTAAAAAAAAGTAGATTTTATCTACTTAATTTTATTCATCTATTAATGAAATATGAGCCCCAACGTTTGTTAATTTTTGTATTATATTTTCATATCCTCTTAGTATATATTTTATATTTGTTATTTTTGTTTCTCCTTCTGCTAGTAATCCTGCAAGTACTAAACATGCTCCAGCTCTTAGATCTGTTGCTTCTACTTCTTTTCCTACTAGTTTTGTTGGACCATTTATAATTAACATTTTTTCATCGATTTTTATATTTGCTCCCATTTCTGTTAAATATGGAACGTTTTGAAATCTATTTTCATATATATTTTCTTCCATTATTGATGTTCCAGTACATTGTGTTAATAATGTTGTTAATGGTTGTTGTAAATCTGTTGGAAAACCTGGGAATACTTGTGTTTGAACGTTTACTTTTTTTAGTTTATCTGTTTTTGATATTATTATATGATCTTTTTCTACTTTCATATTTGCTTTCATTTCTTTTAGTTTTAATAGTAATGCTTCTATATGATCAGGGATTATGTTATCAATTCTTAAATTATCTCCAACTAGTGCTCCTGCGATTATGTATGTTCCTGCTTCTATTCTATCTGGTATTACTTCTGTGAAGCAACCATGTAATTTTTTTACTCCTATTATTTTTATTTCGCTTGTTCCGGCTCCTGTTATTTTTGCACCCATTTGATTTAAGAATGTTGCAACGTTTACTATTTCTGGTTCTTTTGCTGCATTTTCTATTATTGTTGTTCCTGTTGCTTTTGTTGCTGCTAACATAATATTTATTGTTGCTCCTACTGATGCAAAGTCTAAGTATATATTTGTTCCTATTAATTCATCTGCTTCAATAATATATTTATCGCCTTCTGTTGTTATTGTTGCTCCTAATGCTTCAAATCCTTTTAAATGTAGGTCAATTGGGCGTGCGCCTATACTACATCCACCTGGAAAATACATTTCTGCTTTTTTATATTTTCCTAATAATGCTCCCATGAAGTAGTATGATGCTCTTAGTTTTTTTGCATGATCTTCTGGTATTGCAATATTTTTTACTGTACTAGGATCAATTACCATTGTTTCTTCTTCTCTTTTTACTTTTGCTCCTAAGTATTCTAATATTTCGTTTAATGCTTTTATATCTGATATATTTGGTATATTATCTATTGTAACAGTATCTTCTGCTAATAGAGAAGCTGGTACTAGTGCTACTGCGCTATTTTTTGCTCCACTAATTTTTATTGTTCCTGTTAATGTATGATTTCCCTCAATTTTTATTTTTTCCATAGTTTTACCTCCGATTTATTTTATGTTTATTGTTGCATTATGTGATTTTGCCTATCTTAATTGATTTATTTTTTCTTTTATTACTGTTTTTAGTGCTATTTCTCCTGATTTAATTATTTTTCTCGGATCATATTCTTCTTTGTTTTTATTTATATATTTTTTTACTGCTTCTGCCCATGCTAATTGTAAGTCAGTGTTATAGTTTATTTTTACTATTCCTAGTTCTATACATTTTTTTATATCTTCTTTGGATAGTCCACTTGCTCCATGTAATACTAGTGGTATGTCTAATTTGTTTATTTTTTCTAGTAAATTATAATCTAATTCAGCTTGTCCTTCATATATACCATGTTTATTTCCTATTGCAGGGGCTAATAAATCTATTTTTGTTTTTACTAATTCTTTACAATCTTCAAAATTTGTGTATTTGCTGTTATTTATTGTTGTACCTATAGGTCCTATTTCTGCTTCTACTAGAATATTTGGATGTGCTTTTTCTATCAATTGTTCTGTTTCTTTTATATTTATTTCTAATATTTCTTTTGATTTATCTAACATTATACTTGTAAATCCTGCTGTAATTGCTTTTATACATGATTCTAATGAGCTTCCATGATCTAGGTGAATTGATACTGGTATTGTAATTTTTAAATCTTTAATTAATCCTTTTACTAGGTTTACTACTGTATTATATCCTCCCATATATTCAATAGCACTTTCACTTACTCCTAATATTACTGGACAATTTTCTTTTTGACATTCTTCTAATATGAATTTTGTCCATTCTAGATTATTAATATTAAATTGTGGAATTGCCTGTTTGTTTTTTTTTGCGTTTAATATTTCTTGTTTCATATTAGTAAGCATGTACATCACCTATGTTTTATTATATTTAAAATGTTTAATAAAAGCAATATTATTATTTCTTTTTTTTGTAAATATTTAGTAAAATTATAGTATATATACTATTCCTATTACTATTAGTGTTATTCCGCCTATTAGTGTTGAAATTTTTCCTATTAGATTATTTATTTTTTTACCTATTGCAAGTCCAATATATGTGAATATAAAGCTTGATAATGAAAACATTGTTACTGATAGTATATAGTTATTTGTTATTGCTTCTAATCCTATTCCTACAGAGAATGAGTCTAAACTTACAGCTAATCCAAATAGTATCATTTCTTTAATTGTCATTATTTTTATTTCGTCTTCATTTTTAAATGAGTCTATAATCATTTCTATTCCTATAAAAGTTAATACTACGCATACTATTATGTTTGGATCTATTGGTATTAGTTTTAACAATATATTTCCAAGTGTTAGACCTATTAATGGCATTATAAAGTGATATATTCCTACTATTATTGATAGTTTTTTTATATATTTGTTTTCTAGGTTTAGTGTACCGTATGCGAGCGCTAATGAAAATGCATCCATACTTAGAGATACTGCTATTAATATTATTACATATATTGACATATTAAAACCTCCATTTAATTTTATGTATGGAGGTTCTTTTTAGAAATATTTTTCTATTATTTCTTTTACAAATGATTTGTATTCTACTTCGTTTGTTTCTGTTTCTTCTGCTTCTAAAAGGCATATTGGTGGGAATAATACACACCACCAGTTCTTTCCTTTTCCTTCTCCAAGTGTGATTAATAATGATTCATATAATCCTTCTTTATATTTTATTCCCTTATATTCCTTTTCTGGAAAGTAATTTAATCCAAAATTAATAGTGTATTCTTTATCATAGTTTATTTGTGTTAAGTAGTTGTCTAGTTCGTTATTTATATTTTTTAAATTATCGTTTATTATGTTTCTAGCTTCTTCAGTATTTTTAGCGTTCTTTAGTAAATTTTGCATATATAATTGTACTTCTTTTCTTATTTCTTGTTTCTTTTCTTGGTCATATTCTGAGTCACTATTTCCTATTACTCTTATTCTTATTGAGTCTTCTGGTATTTCTACTAGTTCTTCTGCTTTTACGCCTATAAACATGTATGTTATTATTATTAATCCTAATACTAATATTGTTTTTTTCATTAAAAAATCGTTCCCTTCTATTTCATATTGGAACGATCTATTTTTTTTATACATTTTTTATATATTTTTTCATAAAAATCTTTTTTATATATATTATTGATAATACTATAATTATTAATGAGATTATTATACATGGAGTACTATACACTATGAAGCCATTTTTTTTGTAATATATTGGGCTATTAAATAATACTATTTTACTTGTATCTATTAATTCTATTACATTATATATTATATGTATTATTATAGTGTTTAATATATTTTTTGTATAATAATAAACTATTGACAAGGCTAATCCTAATATAAGTATTGTTATTCTTCCTTGTATATTATATGAGTGAAAAAGTGTGAATAAAATACTTAAAAGGATTATTATTGTCCATGATTTATATTTTTCTCTTAATAGTTCAATCGATGAATATCTAAATATTATTTCTTCCATTATTGGCCCTATTATTATTGCATTTATAATAAAGTACAATGTGTTTTCTAATGTTGTTTGGTTTTCAATACTTATTCTTTTTGATAATATTAATTCTGATATATTCATTAATACTATCATTAATGCTTTTGCATATAATAACCAGATAATGATTGTTGGAATATCTATTTTTTTTATTCTTTCTTTTATATTTTTACCTGTTGTTTTTTTAGTATATAAAATTATAAATATACTTGATACTATCATGGATATAGTTAATAATATTGATTTTGATATTTCTATTTTTATTATTGAATTCAATAGATCATTTAATGTTCCAAATAATATTTCTACTATTATTAATATTAACATTACCGTTAATAAATTCCCTAACGGCTTTATTTTTTCTTTCATATTTTTCGCCTATTTGTGATAAGATTCATTATTTTTTATTTTATATGATCTATATATTTGTTCTAGAAGTATTACTCTAAATAGTTGATGTGGAAATGTTAGTTTTGAGAATGATAGTTTGTAGTTAGATATGTTTTTTATTTCTTCATCTAGTCCATATGAACCACCTATTATAAATGTTATATTTGGATTGATTGTTTCTAGTTCTTCTATTTTTTTTGATAGTTCTATACTAGATAATTCTTTTCCTTCTATTTCTAGTGTAATTATATAGTCTTTTTTATCTATATGTTTTAATATTAGTTCTTTCTCTTTTTGTTTTATTAACTCTTCATTATTTAAGTTAATGTCTTCTACTTCTATAACATTTATTTTTGTATATTTTGATATTCTTTTTTTATATTCTTCTAGTGCTTCTTTAAAGAATTTTTCTTTTATTTTGCCTACACATATTATTTTTATCATACTTCTATTAACTCCGTTTGTTTTTCTTGATACGCTACTGTTATATCAATATTATTATCTCCTATTGTGTCTTTTAATGTTTTGAGCGCTAATTCATCTGTGTTGTTGTGTTCACTTAGATGGGCTAGTATTATATGTTTTGTGTTATCTCCTATGAATTTTTTTAGATAGTAGGATGAGTCTTTGTTTGACAAGTGTCCTTTATCTCCTAGTATTCTTTGTTTTATATGATATGGATAATTTGGATTATTCATAAGCATTTCAACGTCATGATTACTTTCTAATATATACATATTTTTATTTTTTAATAGTTTATGATTTTTTATATTTATATATCCTGTATCTGTTATATATACTACTTCTTTTTCTTCATTTTCTATGATATAACCGTTTGAATCTTCTGCATCATGGGATGTTTTTATGGCTGTTACGGTTATGTCTTTTATTATTGTTTTATCATTTATAAATTCATAGTTTTTTAGTTCTTGGTTTAATTCTTTATACATTATTTCTGTTAGGTATGCTTTTGCTTTATGTTTTTTATTGAATACTCTTAGTCCTTCTACGTGATCTTTATGAGTATGGGTTATAAATATACCTTCTATTTCATCTGGATCTACATTTATTTCTTTTAATTTTCTTTCTGTTGTTAATGAGTTTAATCCAATATCTATTAGTATTTTTGTTTGTTTTGTTTCTATGTAACAGCAGTTTCCTTTTGATCCAGATGCTAATACGCAAACTCTCATGCTTGCTCCTTTAACATATTTACGAATGTACTTACGTTTCTTCTAAATATTAAGTCTACTGTTGTTGTTGGACCACTTCTGTTTTTTGCTATTATGAATTCACTTTTTGATGTGTTTTCATCTATTGATATTTGTTTTGTATAGTAGTCTTCTCTATATAGGAATGCAACTATATCTGCATCTTGTTCAATAGAACCTGATTCTCTTAGATCACTTAATAGTGGACGTTTGTCTTCTCTTCCTTCAACTGTACGAGATAGTTGGGCTAGTGCGATTACTGGTATATTTAATTCCATTGCAAGTGTTTTTAATGATCTTGATATTTCTGATACTTCTTGTTGTCTATTTCCTGCATATCTAGCTGAACCGCTTATTAATTGTAGGTAGTCTATTATTACTATTCCTAGTCCACCTTCTGAGTTATATAGTCTTCTACATTTTGCTTTTATTTCGCTTATTGTCATTCCTGCTGTATCATCTATAAATAGCTTTGTTTCTGCAAGTCTACTCATTGCTTCATTGAATTTTTTCCAATCATGATGTTCTAGTTTTCCACTTCTTAGTTTGTTTGCTTCTATTTGTCCTACACTTGATAACATTCTCATTGCTAGTTGTTCTCCGCTCATTTCCATATTGAATAGTGCGACTGTTTTATCTGTGTTCATTGCTATGTTTGTTGCTAGATTAAGCGCGAATGCTGTTTTTCCCATGGCTGGACGTGCTGCTATTATTATTAATTCGTTTTCATGTAGTCCACTTGTTACTTTATCTAAATCATAAAAACCAGTTGGTATTCCTGTTATTTCTCCTTTTTGTTGAGAAAGCTTTTCTAGGTCACTTTGTGTTTTTAATAATACATCTTGTATACTTCTAAATTCTGTTCCTTTTTTTGTTTTTACAACGTTTAATATTTTCTTTTCTGCATTATCTAATACTTCACTAATATCTTCTTCTTGATTATAACCTGATGATACAATTTGTGTTGCTTCTTCTATTAATCTTCTTAGTATTGCTTTTTCTTCTACTATTCTAATATACTCATCTATGTTTGCTGCTGTTGGTACAAAGTTTATTATTTCTGTTAGATATTCTATTCCACCTATTTGTTTTAATTGTTTCTTGTTTTCTAATTCTTCTGTAACGGTAGTCATATCTATTGATATTAGTTTTTCTCGTAGTGTTTTTATTGCTTCAAATATTTTTTGATTTGCATCTAGATAGAATAAGTCTTTGTTCAATGATTCTAGTGCTTTTTGTGTTGCATATTTTGATAAAAACATTGATCCCAATACCGATTTTTCTGCGTCTATATTATGTGGCATTGTTTTTTCCATTGTATCACCTTACTTCTTTATTTCTACTTTGATTTTTGCGATTACTTTTTTATGTAATTCTATTTCGACTTCATGAAATCCTATTGTTTGTAGTGGAAATTCTAGGTGTATGTCTTGTTTTTTTATTTTGTATCCAAGTTCAGATAATTTTTCTTTTATCTGTTTTACTGATACCGTTCCAAACATTTGGTCCTGAGCACCTGTTTTTGCTTTAAATATTATTTTTTCTTTTTCTAGTTTTTTCTTTAGGTCTTCCATATCTTTTATTAATAAATTTTCTTCTAATGCATGTTCTGCTTTTTCTTTTTTTAGTCTATTTACGCTTGTATCTGAAGCTTTTACTGCATATTTATTTTTTATTAAAAAGTTCATTCCGTAACCATCTTTTACTTCTTTTATTTCTCCTTTTTTTCCTTGTCCTTTTACATCTTTTATGAATATAACTTTCATGCTATACCTCCTTTAATGTATTTATTAGTTGATTTTCTGCTTGATTAATGTCTGATTCTATTTGACAAGCGGCATCTGTTAGGTGGCCTCCACCTCCAAGGAATGACATTATTTGTTCTACATTTATATTACCTAGAGATCTTGCGCTTATTCCTATTTTTTTATTTGATAATTCTCCTAATGTGAATGATGCTTCTACTTTATCAAATCTAAGTAAATCTTCTGACATTGTTGCTAGATATGATGGATTATAGTTGTTTCCTTCTAGTTTGCATATCATCATATTATTTATCATGTAGCTATTTTGTATTTGTTTTGTCCTATTTATATAATCTTCTTTTTTTATTTTTAATATATTTTGTTTTAATATATTGTCTGCTCCCATACTCATTAATTCTGCTGCTGTTTTAAATGTTTTTTCTGTTGTTTTCATATTGTAGCCATTAGTGTCTATTTCTATTCCTGCAAGCATTATAGTTGCTATTTTACTATTAACTTGTTTTTCCTTATATTTCAAATAGTGAGCTACTATTTCTGTTGCACTTGATGATTTGGAGTCTATGTACTCAAGTTTTGATTCTATTTTGTCTTTTCCAACTATATGATGATCTACTATTACTACATCTTCTATTTCGTCTAGTATTTCTTCATGTTCTAGCAAACTTTTTCTATGTAAATCTGTTATTATTAACAATGGTTTTTCTAAATATTCTTTATAGTTTGTTTTGTCTATAAATCTTATGTTTTCTTGTTCTAGAATTTTAAATGCTTTTTTCATAGAATCATTTACTTTGTCTTTTGTTTTAAAAATATATACGTTTTTTTCTATTCCGTAGTATAGTCCTAATGATGAACCTATACAGTCTAGATCTGGGTTAATATGCCCCATTATTATTATATTTTTATGTTTTTTTATTTCTTCATCTAATTTTTTAAAAAAATTATTCATTTTGATGCTCCTTTTCTCTTATTTTTTGTGCTAATTTCTTTATTTTATCAAATCTATGATGCAATCCTGGTTTTGTTATTTTTTGATTTGTTTCTAATGAAATTATTTCACTTAATTCTTGAAGGGATGCATCTTTATATTTTAATCTATATTGTGCAGCTAATTGCTCTTTTTCTGATAAAAGTTCTAGTCCATATTTTTTTATTAATTCTATGTCTTTTATTTGGTCATCTGCAGTTTTTATTATTCTGTCTACATTTGCTTGCTCACAATTATTTAATCTATTTGTCATATTTATATGATCTCTATAAATTCTTATATCTTCATAATATAGTAATGCTTTCGTTGTTCCAATTAGTCTTAAAAAGTCTCCTATTTTTTCTGCTTCTTTTATGTATATCATATATTTGTTTTCTCTTTTTAAGATTTTACTATTTAATTTGTATTGATTTAATATGTTATTTATTAATTCTGAATATTCTTTATTATCCACTACTATTTCCATATGATATCTTGATGTTTTAGGATCATTTATACTACCTTTTGCGATAAATACTCCTTTTATATAGGATCTAATTAGGTTGTCATCATCAATTATATAATCACTTGGATTTATTTTGTTTAAACTCAAATCTTCTATTATTTCTTGTTTTTTTGTTATGTCTATTATATATATTAGATTTTTATTGTAGTTATATAGTTTTCTGACTGTAATTTTAGGTATTATTTTATAATTTTCTCGAAATAAGTTAAATATTAGATTTGCAACATCTTTGTTTTCTGTCTGAATTTTTATTGTTTCTTCTACTATTTCATTTTTTAATATTCCCGACAATAATGATATTTGTTCTAATCTATTATATTTTTGTTTACTTATTTCTGTTTTTATTTTACTTGTAAATGACATTTATTTTAATAAATATGAGAAAATATTTAGCGCTAATTTTAGTGTGTCGTGTCTTAATGATCCATCTTCTACTTTTACTAAATCATCACTAATTATTTCTATTCCTTTTAGGTTTTGTTTATCTAAAATTACAGGATCTTTTTGTTCTAATGTTGCATATTTTTCTATTATGTCTGTATCTATTGTTCCTTTATTTGCGATTACTATATCAACTTTTCTATTACCTAAGTATTCGTTTAGTTTATTTATGTGATCTGATACTTTGAATTTATCTGTTTCTCCTGGTTGTGTCATTATATTACATACATACATTATTTTTGCTTTACTATTTTGCAATGCTTCTTTTATTTCTTTTGGTATAAGATTTGGTATTATGCTAGTATATAAACTTCCTACACTTAATATTATTAAATCTGCTTCTTTTATTGATTTTAGTGCATCTTCTGTTATTTCAGGCTCTCTTTTATAATATACCTTTTTTATTGTTTTATTTGCTTCTGTGATATGATGTTCTCCTTCTACTACGGTGCCATCAGTCATTTCTGCTTCTAGTGTTATATCCCCATTTTCTGTTAATGGGATTACTTTTCCTTTTAGATTTAATACTTTTCCTAAAGATATTATTGCATCTGATACACTTCCTGTCATATCAGTCATTGCTTGTAATAAAAGATTTCCTACTGCGTGTCCATTTAAATAACTATCTGTTTCAAATCTATAGTTAAACATTTTTTCAAATAATGGTTCTGTTTCTGATAAGGATATTAGTACTCTTCTTATATCGCCTAGTGCTGGTGTATTAAATTCTTTTCTTAATATCCCAGTTGATTTTCCATCATCACATACTGATACTATTGCGGTTAGGTCTAATGGAAATTGTTTTAATCCTCTTAGCAATGTCGACAATCCATTTCCGCCACCCATTACTACTACTTTTTTATTCATAAAGGTTCACCCTTTCTTTTCACTATTAATTATTATACTATTTATAGTTGTTTCTGTAAATTATAGTAGAGGTTTTTATTGTGTTTTTTATGAAAAAAAACCATAATAATTTTTTTTATTATGATTTTTCTATTTTATTATATTTTTCTTTTTTTATGCTTATTACAAATAGTACTATTCCTATTAGAATCATTATTATTGATATTATTTGTGCTTGTTTTAATGTATTCATCATTAGACTATCTGTTCTATATGATTCAATTATGAATCTTCCTATTCCATACCATATTAGATAAAATCCTGTTATTTGTCCTATTTTAAGTTTTTTTATTCTTCTAAATAACAGTATTATTATTAGTCCTATTACGCACCATAATGATTCATAGAAGAATGTTGGTATATAATAGTTACCATTTATATTCATTCCTTTTATTATAAAGTTAGGTATATGTAGTTCTTTTAGGTGGTTTAAT
The DNA here is from genome assembly GCA_947168965.1 of uncultured Caryophanales bacterium. Lineage (GTDB taxonomy): Bacteria > Bacillota_I > Bacilli_A > RF39 > UBA660 > UBA3631. The sequence goes on along the minus strand of CAMVNW010000002.1, from coordinate 19,575 downwards.
GATGTTAATGGTCCATGTGCTTCTCCATTAAAGAAGTTTCCCCATCGTCCTAGTGCTTGACCTATTAGCACGCCTGGCACGCATATATCTAACATTTTAAGTGTATTTATGTTGTTTTTTTTAGTGTAATATATTATGTAAATTGATCCTGCTATTATTCCTCCGTGTATGGCAAGACCTCCTTCCCATACTTTTAATATATCTATTATATTTTTTGAATAGTAGTTTAAGTTAAATATTACATAATATAGTCTTGCTCCTATTATTCCAAATATCATTGTATAGAATAACATATCTGTTATTTTATTTTTTGATATGTTGAATTTTTTTGATTCTTTTATTACTAACAATGATCCTAATAATACTCCTAATAGTATCATTATTGAATACCAGTATATTCGTATGTTTCCTATTTGTAAAAAAACTCTACTCATTATTTAACACCTTCTAATATTTTTTTTATAATATTTTTCATTATTAGATTCATTAATGATATTAGGACCGCTATTATAAATGTCATTATTATTCCACCTGGTATTTCAAAGTGTGGTCCTAGTATCCAAGAAACTATATTTAATATTAATACGTTTATGAATGGATAGAATAGTCCTAGTGTTAATGCTGTGATTGGAATTGTTAGCCATACTATTAGTGGCTTTATTGTTTTATTTAATATATATATTATTATGTTGGCTATTAAACTCCATATACCAAAGTAACTGTTATCTATATATAGTGTATTTTTAAATATTATTGAGACTGTTATTAGTACTAATGAATAGCCTATCATATATATTAGCCATTCTATGAATTTGTTAAGTCTAATTTTTTCCTTTTCTTTTATTATTATTTTCATATATTCTCCTATTCTGATTGTAATTCGAATAATATATCTCTTAGTTCCATTGCTCTTTCGAAGTCCATGTTTTTTGCTGCTTCTCTCATTTCTTTTTCTACTTTTATCATAAGTTGTTTTTTATCTGTCTTTGACATTTTAATTTCTTTTTCTTCTGTTTCGTTTGTATTTGATACGACTTCTCTTATTTCTTTAATTATTGTTTTAGGGATAATATTGTGTTCTTCATTATATTTTTGTTGAATACTTCTTCTTCTTTCTGTTTCTTCTATTGCTTTTTCCATTGATTCACTAATTATGTCTGCATACATTATTACATGGCCATTCGCATTTCTAGCTGCTCTTCCTATTGTTTGAATTAAACTTCTTTCACTTCTTAGGAATCCTTGTTTATCTGCATCCATTATTGCGACTAGTGATACTTCTGGTATATCTAATCCTTCTCTTAATAAGTTTATGCCGACTAATACGTCATATTTACCCATTCTTAGGTCTCTTATTATTTTTAATCTTTCTAGTGTTTTAACCTCACTGTGTAGGTATGCGACTTTCATATCTAATTTTTTTAAATATGTTGTTAATTCTTCTGCCATTCTTATTGTTAGTGTTGTTACTAATGTTCTTTCTCCTTGTGATATTCTTTTATTTATTTGTTCAATTAGATGATCAATTTGATTTTTAGTTGGCACTACTTCTATTTCAGGATCAAGTAATCCTGTTGGTCTTATTATTTGTTCTATAAAGTTTGGATTTTTTTCTAGTTCATAGTCTCCTGGAGTAGCTGAAACATATATTATTTTATCTAATTTTTCTTCGAATTCATTAAATTTCAATGGTCTATTATCTAGTGCACTTGGAAGTCTAAACCCATAGTCTACTAAGGATTGTTTTCTAGCTCTATCTCCGTTATACATTCCTCTTACTTGTGGAACTGTTACGTGTGATTCATCAATTATCAGTAGGAAATCTTTTTTGAAAAAATCTATTAGTGTTGTTGGTGTTGCACCTGGTTCTTTTAAAGCAAGTGGTCTTGAGTAGTTTTCTACTCCTCTACAAAATCCAGTTTCTTCTAACATTTCCATATCATAGTTTGTTCTTTCTTGTAGTCTTTGGTATTCTATTAATTTATTATTTTGTTTGAAAAATTCTAGTCTTTCTTCTAGTTCTTTTTTTATGTTTTTTATTGCGATTTTTAATTTTTCTTCACTTGTTACAAAGTGTGATGCTGGAAATATTGTTATTGTTTTTTTATTTTGTGTGATAACTCCTGTTAGTGTGTCAAATTCACATATTCTATCTATTGTGTCTCCAAAAAAGTCTATTCTTAGCGCTTTTCCATGTTGACTTACTGGTACTATTTCTAATATATCTCCTCTTACTCTAAATGATCCTCTTTTTAAGTCTATATTGTTTCTCTCATATAGCATACTTACTAATTTTTCTAATACTTCATCTCTATTTATTTCTTGATCTACTGTTAGTGTAAGTGTCTTATTTTTGTATTCTTCTATTTCTCCAATTCCATATATACATGATACGCTCGCTACTACTATTACGTCGTTATAGTTTAGTAGTGCTGCTGTTGCGGAGTGTCTTAGTTCGTCTATTTCATCGTTTATTGCGGCATCTTTTTCTATGTATGTATCTGATGATGGTACGTATGCTTCTGGTTGGTAGTAATCATAGTATGATACAAAGTATTCTACATGATTATTTGGGAATAGTTCTTTTAGTTCTGCATAAAGTTGTCCTGCTAATGTTTTATTGTGTGCGAGTACTAATGTTGGTTTATTAATTTCTTTTATTACATTAGCTACTGTAAATGTTTTTCCTGTTCCTGTTGCTCCTAATAATACTTGATGCTTTTTTCCTTCTTTTATTCCGTTTACTAACGCTTTGATTGCTTCTGGCTGATCTCCTGATGGTTGATATTTTGACACTAATTCAAACATAAGACTTCTCCTTTCTTTGATGGTAATATTTTATCATTTTTAACAATATAAAACAAGGAGTAGTATTCCTTGTTTATTTTAATATATTTACTATTATTGATATTAGTGCGAAGAGATTAAATAACCAGCTTACATATATTGGCCATTCTCTTTTTTTATTGTTATCTTTTATTAGAAAAAATATTTCTATTCCTAGTATTATTAATGTGAATATTAAATATTTATATGGATTTATGTCTCCTGTAAAGCAGTTTATTGTGGGTATTATTGATATTATACTTAATAGTAATGTTGTTAGAGTTATTGTATTGTATTTTGATTCTTGATGTTCCATATTTATTTTTCTATATATTAGTGATAGTATTAGTAATCCTATAAAATAAGGTATGTTTTGTAGTAGATAAAGAATAGTTTGTTCTTGTGCCTCTTCTAAAAAATCTTCACCTAATTCTTTTAATTTACTTGTATATTTTGATGAATTTATTAAAAACGATGGATCGTATAGTGTTCTTAAAAATATAAATATCATTATTAATAGTGAGATAATTTGCAGTAGATTGTATTTTTTATTTTCATTGATTTTATTCTTTTTAATTATATCTTTTATAGTTAGTATTATATATAGAAGATAAATTGATAAAAACATAAAGTAACTTTGTCCTGTTATATCATTTTTAATTGTATATATAGTTATTAAAGTTGTTAATATCAATGTTAGTATATATCTTATAATTTTACTCATTTATTTCACCTACTTTTTTGATTTGTTCTGTTAAGTATAAATATGTGCTTATCGAAGTTTTTATTTTTATTGTTCTTAGGTATAGAATATCATTATAGAATAAAAGATTATAATCTTCTAATGTTAAATTCATTAGTTTATATTTATATGATGTGATGAAATCAGTATCTATTCCTGCAAGTAATTTCATATAAATATTATCCATTAATGATTGTGTGTATGTTTCATCATTATTATATTTTCCTATTATTCTAGCTAATTCAATCATTTGAATATTATTTATTACTTGGTCCATATCTTGCATATATATTTCATTTCTTGTGTATTCTTTTAATACTGTTTCTTTTATAATTCTTTCATTCTTTATTGATTTTAAATTATCATTTAATATTTCACATATTATGTCATAATCTTCTTTTGAATATATTCCTTGATTTTTTAATATAATTTCTGTGTTTTTTTCAATTTTGTTTGCATTTGTTTTTATTGTTTGATACATTTCTGGATCAAAATTATATGTATATTTTTTATTTAGATTTATAATATTTTCTATATTTAGAATTAATAGTAATAATGTAATTGATATTATTATAAAAGTTATTATTTTGTTTATTGTTTCTTTGATGTTGTTTTTTGTATATTTTATTGTTTCTTGTATATAATCATTTGCTTCTGTTACTTTTATGATTTCATTTTCTATTATTCTTCCTTTTAATATTTCTAATATTGATACTCCTAATTCTTTAGAAAGTACTTCTAATATTGATACATCGGGGCATCCTTGTCCTCTTTCCCATTTTGATACTGCCTTATCTGTTACTCCTAACTTATAAGCTAATTCTTTTTGTGTTAAATTTTTTTCTTTTCTTTTTTCTTGTATAAATTTTCCTATTGTTTCGTAGTTCATATTTCCTCCTATTCTGTTATTTAGTATAAAATAGTTTTATTTTTTTGTAAACCGACTAATCGTAGAGTTAAAAAAATAATGGACTGTTAATCCATTATTTATTAATTTTAAACACTACTTGATACATTCCTTCTAGATCATATTCTTCTGTATCAATTACAAATCCTGCATCCTCTATTTTTTCTGAACAATCTCTTATCAATTGTAAAACATCTTTGAAATTATTTATTTTTGGTTGAGGTACTACAATTTTTTCTTCTTGTACTTGCTCATTTTTTTGTTCTGTTTCTATTTTTTCTTCTATATTTTCTTTTTGTTCATTTTCTTGTATATTTATAAATTTTGGGGGTTCATTTTCTTCTGATTCTTCTTCGAAATCATCTTCTTCAATAAATTCTAAGTCTTCTTCTGGCTCTTGTGGTTTTTGTTCTATTGGAGTTATATTCTTGCTGTTATTAATACTATTTTCAATTTCATTTAACTCTTCTAATAAAGCATTATTGCTGTTGATTGGAGTTTGTTCTTCTACTGGATTCATGAACATTTTATTAAAATCAAAGATTTGTTCTTCTGGTTTTGATTCTTCTTTTTCTTCATTTAATATATTGAAGAATTTTCCTGGTTTTAAATTATCTTGTTCTTCTATTTCATTATCATCTTCAAATGTTGGTTCATCATCTGATACGTTTTCCATTTCTTTATTTTCTTCTTCCATTAGAGGTACGTTTATAAATTTCATTCTATTTGTTTCATTTTGTGTTGTTGGTTCGTCTGCTTTTTCTTCTTGTATTTCTGTTTTTATTTCATTCATTTTTTCACCGTTTAATAATTTTTCTATTTCTTCATCTGCTCTTCTTACAGTTAATCTTTCTGCTATTATTTTATTTAACATTTCTCTTTGCTTTTGTTTATCTTGAATTTTTAGTAAAGATCTTGCATGTCTTTCAGATATTCTTTCATTTAATAATGCTTCTTGTACTTCATCGTCTAGGTTAAGAAGTCTTAATTTGTTTGCAACTGTTGATTGTGTCTTTCCTAATTTAGAAGCAAGTGCATCTTGTGTGATATATCCCATGTCTAGTATTTTTTTATATGATATTGCCTCTTCTATAGGAGTTAAGTTTTCTCTTTGAACGTTTTCTATTAATGCAACTTCAGCACTATCTTTATCATTTAAGTCTGTTATAATTGCTGGTATTGTTGTTTTTCCTGCTAGTAGTGATGCTTTGTATCTTCTTTCACCTGCTATTATTTCAAATTTATCTCCTATTGGTCTTACTACTATTGGTTGTATTACACCGTGTTCTTTTATTGATTTTGATAATTCTTCTATTGCAGATTCATTAAATTTTATTCTCGGTTGAAATCTATTTGGCAATACATCTTCTATATTTAAATCTACTACTTTTTTTCTACTTGTTTCCATAATAAAATCCCTTCTTTATTCTTTTATAATTATATAATACTATATTTTGGGAAATAGTTCAAGTGTTTTGGGAAATAAAAAAATTATTTGATTTTATTCAAATAATTTAAAGTGGTTTCTTTTTTATTTCTGCGTTTTTTCTAGGATATTTTTTATTTGTTTGTTTTTCCTTTTTTATTAATATTAGAGTTCTATTACTTTCTTCTTTTGGTAGTTTAAATTCTTCTATTTTTTCTATAGTAGAACTTAATTCTTTTAATGCTTTTTTACTTTCTTCTAGTTCTTGGGAAATATTTCCTTTATACGCAATAAAGTATTTTTGTTCTTTTAAAAGTGGAATATTATACTCAAGTAAAATGTTTAGTGGTGCGACTGCACGAGATGTTACTATATCATATTTTTCTCTATTTTCTTTTGCAAAATCTTCTGCTCTTTCATGTATTGCTTCTATATCTTTTAGATTTAATTCTCTTATTACTGTTTTTAAAAACTCTATTCTCTTATTTAATGAATCAACTAGTGTAACTTTTAAATTAGGAAATACTATTTTTATTACTAATCCTGGAAATCCCGCTCCTGTTCCTACATCACATAATGTTTCTTCAGTTGTTGGATCTATTACTTTTATTAACGTTAATGAATCATAAAAATGTTTTAGATATACTTGTTCTTTTTCAGTTATACCGGTTAAATTCATTACTTTGTTATATTCTACTAATAATTCATAGTATTTATTTAATTGTTCTTGTTGTGTTTCTGTTATTTCTATATTTATTTTTTTTAATTCGCTAACAAAATCATTTAAATTCATGGTTATACTCCTTTTTTAGGTATATCATTATTATTGATATATCTGCTGGATTTACTCCACTTATTCTTATTGCTTGTCCAATAGATGTTGGTCTTACTTCTTTTAATTTTTGTTTAGCTTCGCTTGCTAGATTATGTATTTTATCATAATCAATATCTTCTGGGATTTTTTTATTTTCTAGATTAATCATTTTTTCTGCTTCTTTATTTGCTTTTGTTATATATCCTTCATATTTTATGCTAATTTCTACTTGTTCTTTTACTAAATCATTATATGGAATTTCTATAAAGTGTTTTAATGTATCCATTGTTACTTCTGGTCTTCTTAATAAGTCATATAGAGATAATCCATCTTTTATTTGTGCTGAATTAATACTACTCAAAAATTCATTTGTTTCTTTTGTTGGAGTTATTTTATTTGTTTTTAATAGTTCTTTTAATTCTTCTATTTGTTGTTTTTTATTTTGTAACTTATTATATTTTTCTTCATTTATTAATCCTATTTTATGTCCATATTCTGATAGTCTTAAGTCTGCATTATCGTGTCTTAATAATAATCTATATTCTGCACGTGATGTTAGTAATCTATATGGATCTCTTACTCCTTTTGTTACTAAGTCATCTATTAACACTCCAATATATGCTTCATTTCTTTTTAATATTAATGGTTCTCTATTTTCTAGTTTAAGTGCTGCATTAATTCCTGCTATTAATCCTTGACAAGCTGCTTCTTCATATCCACTTGTACCATTAATTTGTCCTGCTGTATATAGATTTTCTATTATTTTTGTTTCTAGTGTTTGTTTTAAGTCTTTTGCGTCTATTGCATCATATTCTATTGCGTATGCATATTTTAATATTTTAGCATTTTCTAATCCTGGTAAACTATGTACCATTTTTTCTTGTATATCATGTGGCATACTTGTTGAAAATCCTTGTAGGTATATATCATCATAGTATAAACTTTCTGGTTCTAGGAATAGTTGATGTCTTTCTTTATCACTAAATCTTACTATTTTATCTTCTATTGATGGACAATATCTTGGTCCTACTCCTTTTATATCATCAAGTCCACCATACATACTTGATTTATTTAAATTTTCTTTTATTATTCTATGTGTTTCTGGGGTAGTATATATTAAGTGACATGGAACTTGGTCTTCTATTTTGTACATTGGTTCATTATAATAACTGAATGTATGGAATGTATCGTCTCCTCTTTCTTCTCTTGTTTTTGTGAAATCTATTGAGTTTTTATCTATTCTTTGAGGTGTTCCTGTTTTTAATCTTATTATTTTAAATCCTAGTCTATCTAATGCATCGCTTAAATGTTGACTTGGTCTTTCTCCATGTGGTCCTTCTCTATGTCTTGTACTTCCTATTAATATGTCTGCTTTTAAATATGTTCCTGTAGTAAGTATTACTGAGTTACATTTGATTTTTTCATTATTTTCTAATATTACTCCGGTAATTCTACCCTCTTCTGTCATTAAATCTTCGACTAATGATTCTTTTATTTCTAGATTTTCTTGATTCTTAAGTGTTTCCTGCATATTTTTAGGATATGTTATTTTATCTGCTTGGGCTCTTAAGGCTCTTACTGCAGGTCCTTTTGATGAGTTTAACATTTTTATTTGTATATGACTCTTGTCTGCATTATTTCCCATTTCTCCGCCTAATGCATCTATTTCTCTTACTACTATTCCTTTTGCACTTCCACCTATTGATGGGTTACATGGCATATCTGCTATATTCTTTATGTTTCCTGTAACTAATAGTGTTTTATGTCCTAATCTTGATGTGGCAAGTGCTGCTTCACATCCAGCATGACCTCCACCTACAACTATTACTTCATATTCCATAATTCTCACGTCCTTTTTTAGCAAATATATTATACACTTAATTTTTTATTTACACAAGAAAAAGAATCTTTCGATTCTTTAATATTTATTCAATTTTTATATTCTAAAAGTTATTCTTAATAAAATAATTAAAAATGGTAAATGGAGCAAACTTAGTATTATCAAGTTTATTATGATTATATTATTCTTTTTGCTTTTATAAGCTACTATTCCCGATACAATGCTCGTTATAAATAAGTATGTTGATATTATTAGGAAAAAAAGAATGAAAAAGAATGCACACCATGCCGCTACGGTAGCTGTATACTCGTCTTCTGTTTTACTTAAATAAATGATGTATCCTATTATTGCATATATAATTAATATAGCTATATAGTTTAATATACTTGATATTACGAATCTCTTTTTCTCTTTTTTTATTTTTTCTTCATTTTGTTCTATTTCATTAAATAATTTATTATTTTGTAATTTTTTTCCACATTGTTCACAATAAATTGAATCCTCTTTGTTTATCTGACTACAATTTTCACATTTCATAAAATTCCTCTCCTTATTATTATAGTTATAACATAATTATAACTTAATTATAACTTTTTTTCTTTTTAAATAGGATTTGTGGAAATGTATGTAAAAAAATCTGGCAATTTTATTTTCCTAGACAGAATTGACTGAATAATTGATTTATCAATTCTTCTTGATATGTCTCTCCTGTTATTTCTCCTAATAGTTCCCATATTCTTTTTAAGTCTATTTCTATCATATCTATTGGTTGTTGTGTCTGTATGCCATTTTTTACTTCTGTTATTACTTCTTCAGATTGTTTTAATAATGATATACCTCTTGCATTTGTTAAGTATGTTGCGTCTTTTGATTCTATTTCTTCTAAATTATACATTTCTGTTATTTTATTTTTTAATTCTTCTATACCATTGTTATTAAGTGCACTTATTTCAACTATATTTTGATCTTTTATTTCTTCTAGTTTTTTTTCAAGATCTATTTTATTTATTATTATTATGTGTTTTTTTGTTTTTACTTTATTTAGGAGTTCTTTATCATATTCTGTTAATTCTTCATTATTATTTAATACAAGCAATACTAAATCTGCTTTATTTATTGTTTCTAAACTTTTATTTACTCCTATGCTTTCTACTACATCTTCTGTTTTTCTGATTCCAGCTGTATCTATTAAGTCTAGTTTTACTCCATTAATTATTATAGTTCCTTCAACTATATCTCTTGTTGTACCAGCTATATCTGTTACGATTGCTTTTTCTTCTTGTAATAGATTATTTAATAGACTACTTTTTCCTACGTTTGGTCTACCTACTATTGCAGTTTTTATTCCTTCTTTTATTATTTTTCCATTTTCACTTTCTTTTATTATTCTCTTTATTTCTGTTTCTACTTCTTCTATGTTTTGTTTTAAATCTCTATATGTTATTTCTTCTATATCTTCGTATTCAGGGTAATCTATTTTTACTTCTATTTGAGCTAAAACTTCTAGTATTTTTTGTCTTAGGTCTTTTATTAGATTTGATACTTTTCCTTCTATTTGATTAAGTGCTAATTTCTTTTCTGATTCACTTTTTGAATTTATTAAATCCATTACTCCTTCTGCTTCTATTAAATCTATTCTTCCATTTAAGAATGCACGTTTTGTAAATTCTCCAGGTTCTGCTAATCTACATCCTAATGTTAGTAGTATTTCTAATATTTTTTTTGTTACTATTATGCTTCCATGACAATTTATTTCTACTACATCTTCTGTTGTAAATGTTTTTGGGGATTTCATTATTGTTACTAATACTTCATCTTCTATTTTTCCCTTATATTCTATATGTCCATAATGAATTGTATGTGATTGCACTTTTGTTAGATCTTTTTCTTTAAAGATTTTATTTGTTATTTGAATTGCTTCGGGTCCTGATATTCTTATTATTGATATTGCTCCTGCCCCTGTTGTTGTTGAGATTGCAGCTATTGTATCGTTCATAATATCCCTCTTTCTTTTCTTTATTCTAATTTATTTTTTATTTATAGTCAAGAAAAAAAGAAGATTAGTCTTCTTCATATTTTATTATTGTATATCTGTTTGGTTCTTCTCCTACAGATTCTGTTTTTATGTTTTTAAATTTTGATGCTAAATTGTGTACCAATCTTCTATTATATGAATTCATTGGGTCAAGTTTTGTTTCTATGTGTGTTTGTTCTACTTCTTTTATTATTTTCTTTATTTCTCTTTCAAAACTTTCTTCTTTTTTCTTTTTATAATTTGATGCATCTATATTTACTTTTATATCTATTCCTATTTGATTTCTTATAGAATTTCTAATTAATGTTTGTAGTGCTTCTATATTTTTTCCATCTTTTCCTATTAGTATAGGATTATTATTTGATACTAGTATTACTTTTATAATGTCATCTTTTTCATTAACTTCTGATTTTATTTCTATATTGAAGCTTTTATCAAGTTCTTTTATGTATTCTTTTATATAGTTTATTATATCTTGTTTTTTTATTGCTTCAATTATTATTTTTTTTGATTTAAATAATTTTGCTTCTGTTTCTGTTTTTTTAAAGAATATTTCTTCTTCTGATATATTTAAATCATTTATACATTTTTCTTTTGCTTCTGTTTCTGTCTTTCCTTCATACTTAGATAATGTTAGCATTTTTCTTACTCCTTTTTACTAATAAGTTTTGGATTACAGTAAATCCACTATTGAATATCCAATATAACTCAATTCCTGTTGACATTGTGAATGATGCGATTGTTATAAATACGATTGAAATATTCGTCATCATTTTCATTTGTTGTGCTTGTTCTTCATTCATAGATGCTGTTTGGTTTAGTTTAAATGAGAAGAATGTTGATGCTGCAACTAATATTGGGAAAATTATATATAGCCAATGTCCTGCTTTAAATGCTGTTAGAGGGCTTGTTCCTAATTGGAATCCTATAAAATTTTCTTCAAATATTGCTGGCAATCTATTTAATGCTTCATAGAATGCAAAGAAAAGTGGTATTTGTATAATTGCAAATAAACAACCTGATAATGGATTAATATTATTTTCTTTATATATTAACATCATTTCTTGTGATTTTTGCATCATACTCTCTTGATCTGTTTTTCCTTGATATTTCTTTTCTAATTTTTGTAATTTTGGTTGTGCTTTTTTCATGTTTTCTGATTGCATTGCTGATTTTTTAGTTATTGGATACATTATTCCTCTTATTGCAAGTGTTAAAAGTATAACAGCAAGTCCATAATTTTTTACTAGTTCCCCTATTATTAAAATTAATTTTGCTAATGGTTTTACGAATAATGTTGTCCATAATCCTTCATATCCGTTTGATGATATTTTATATTCATCACATTTTGGTAATTTTTCTAAATCGATATTATGCTCTTTATATATGTTTATTGTTGTTTCATTCTCTGGTTGGCAAAGGATGTTTTCTACTAAGTTTTGTCCTGTTTCTGGATTTTGTACAGGTTGTTTTCCGTCTTTAAGTATTTTTGTACATCCTGTTAATGATATAGCTAAAAAAAGTGTTGTTATTATTTTTATTGTTTTATTTTTCATTTATTTCTCCTTTATTAATAGTAATTTTTTTAATGCATTGTTTAAATCTTCTTGAATACTTTGGAAATCTGCATCATTGATTTCTCTTCTTACTATTATAATACAATCAAAGTTTTTTTGGTAGTCATTTTTAGATATTATTTCTCTTAATTGTCTTTTTACTTTATTTCTTCTTACTGCATTTCCTATTTTTTTTCCAACTGATAGTCCAAAATGGTATATATTTTCTTCATGATTTCTTTTATATATATAAAAGTATTTAGATCTAAACGACTTGTTATTTTTTATTATTTTTTCAAAATCTTGGCTTTTCTTTATTATATTTATTTTTTTCATATAATCACCTTATATATAATTAAAAACCACTGCTTAACAGTGGTATTATTAATGAGCTAATACTTTACGGCCCTTTCTACGTCTAGCATTAATCATTTTTGTTTTCATACGTGCCATGAATCCCATTTTTTTACTTCTTCTTCTATTATTTGGTTGATATGTTCTTTTCATTATTACACCTCCTGAACTAATTAATTTCCGTTGCTTTTTACATTATATAGATAAATCATTGTTTTGTCAAATGTTTTTTTATGTTTTTATGTTCAAAAGTGTTTTTTTATTTCCTTATATTGTTTTTATGTTCATAACTTTTATATAAATATTTATTTTATGTTATTATTTTACTTTGGAAAAAAGTTTTTATGTTCAAAACTTTGAAGTGTGATTTAAGAGTAGGGGATTTGATTGTTTTGAACATACTATTTTTTCTTTTATTTTCAATAGTTTTTACAGTTTTTGCACACAATTGTGCAAAAGTGTTTAAACACTGTTAATAACTTTTGAAAAGTTTTGAACATTTAATGTGCAAAAGTACTTTTTATTTTTAGTTATTACTGTTTTTTATGTGCAAAAAGTATGTTTAAACTGTGTTGATTATGTTTTTTTTATTTTTTTATGTTCATAATTTTGTTGAATTGTGTTTTTTTTACGTCTTAATTTTTTTTAAAATATGTTCAAAATTACTTTAAATTTCATTTTGTTTATTGTACAATGATATTGTTATTTAGGTGGTGATATATGTGGATATAAGTAATATATGGAATTTATTTCTTGAAAAGGTTAAAGATATGCTTGATCCTATATTATATGAAACCTGGTTTATGGACACTGAATTAATAGATTTAAATGAGAATAGTGCTAAAGTATTGGTTCCAATGCAAGTACATAAGAAACATTTAAAAGAGAACTACAATGATTTAGTAGAGGAAATTTTTACTGAAATCACTGGAACAAATTTTAATTTTGAGTATGTAACGCAAGAGGAAATTAATAATAATGTTGTTATTGATGCTGAAGCTATTGGTGTTCCTTCGATTAGTTCTTTTGAATCTAATTTGGATCCACGTTATACTTTTGAAAATTTTATAGTAGGGCAGAGTAATAAATTTGCTAAGGCTACCGCTATTGCGGTTGCAGAGAAACCTGGTTTTATGTATAATCCTTTATTTATATATGGAAAAAGTGGTCTTGGTAAAACTCACTTGATGCATGCGATTGGTAATTATATTGTTAAAAATAATAAGAAGAAAGTTTTATACGTTACTAGTGAACGTTTTGTAGATGATTTTTTGAACATATATCGTAAAAATAAAAGTGAAAATAATTTTGAGATGATTGAAGCTTTTAAAAAGAAATATAGAGATATAGATGTTTTGATGATTGATGATATTCAATACTTGGAGATTGCTAATAAGACTCAACAAGAGTTTTTCAACACATTTAATGAACTTCATTGCAATAACAAACAAATTATTATTTCTTCTGATAGATCACCTGATGATTTAAATAAGCTTGAAGAAAGGCTTAGAACACGTTTCAATTGGGGACTTACTATTGATATATTACCACCTGATTTTCAATTGAGACTTGATATTATTGACAAAAAGATTGAAGCTAATGAGATTTGTAACAAGCTTCCTGATGATGTAAAAGAGTATATTGCTAGTAATTGTAGTAGTGATATAAGAAAATTAGAGGGGGCTATTACTCGTATTTTTGCTTTTGCTACAATGATGAATAGTTCTACGATTACTCTTGATTTAGCTGTTGATGCTTTAAAGGATTACTTTGTTAAAAGTATTATTTCTAAGAATAAGATTGAGCAAGTTCAACAGGTTGTAGCAAGTCACTATAATATTTCTGTTGAGGAATTAAAGAGTAAGAAGAGAGTTACTAATGTTTCGGTTCCTCGTCAGATTGCTATGTATATATGTAGAACTGTTTTGGAAGAGACATTACCTAAAATAGGGGCTGAATTTGGTGGAAAAAATCATACAACTGTTATGCATTCTGTTGAAAAGATTAGAAAAGAAATTGCTACTGATCTTCAACTTAAAAATGAGGTTGATAAAATGATATCAAAACTTAAGTAGGTGCAAAACTTTATATTATAAACATTTATTTAACATTTTTTGCACACATGTTTTCCCTAGTAAAATAAAGGGATTATGTTAGTTTTGAACATTATCCACATTAATAATAATTATAATAATATAAAAAAATAATAAAAAAGGAGAATTCTTATGAAACTAAAAATTAAACAAAATATATTAATGGAACATTTAAATTATGTAATAAAAGGTATTTCTAGTAAAAATTTAATTCCTATACTTAATTGTATTAAATTTGAACTTACTTCTGATGGTTTATACTTAATGAGTACTGATAATGATATTGCTATTAAAACATTTATTCCTAAAGATAAGATTGATAATATTGATGTTTGTGGAGAAATTGTTGTTAGTGGTAAATATATATATGAAATAATTAAAAAATTACCTAATGAGGTAATAAATATTGAAGAAGTTATGGAATCTAAGTTATATATTAATACTTCTAGTTCATCTTTTAATTTAAATTGTAATAATGCAGCTGATTTCCCAATGCTTGATTTGGAAGATAATAAAAATCCAATTAAAATAAGTAAAAAGATGTTCAAAAGTATTATTAATCAAACTTTATTTGCGACATCTACTCAAGAGTCTCGTCCTGCTTTAACAGGTTTAAATTTTAAAATCGAAGGAGATACTTTAGAATGTGTTGCTACCGATTCTTATCGTTTAGCAAAAAAGATTATTAATTTAGATACTAATGTTGTTGAAAAGATTAATATAATTATTCCAACTAAGAATTTATATGAATTAGTTAAGTTATTTAATGATGAGGAAGGGGATTTAGAATTACATATTTTTAATAATAAGATTATATTTAAATTTAATTCAATTGTTATGTTATCTCGTTTGGTTAATGGAACTTATCCTGATACATCTAAATTAATTCCTACTTCATTTTTAATAACAATGAAGGTTAAATTAAATGATTTATATAATGCTATTGATAGAGCGTCATTATTAACTAATGAATCAGATAAAAATACTATTAAATTAGAGAGTATAGGGGATGCTATAAAACTATCATCTAATATTCCAGAAATTGGAAATGTAGAGGAAACTGTTTCTTTAATTGAAAATATTGAAGATGGATTTAAGATTGCATTTAGTTCTAAGTATATGATGGATGCTTTAAGATCTTTTGATAATGATGAGGTTGAATTATTATTTAATGGGGAAGTTAAACCAATTATTTTAAAATCTTGTTCAAGTGATGATTTAATTCAATTAATTCTTCCTATTAGAACTTATTAAAAAAAGAAATTTTTAACATTTTTTTTAAAAATGTTTTTTTTTGCTATTTTTCGATAAATTTCTACAAAAAATGTTGATATATTTAAGGTGCTTGCAATTATTTTATCGTATGATATTTATAGGGGGTGATTTATACGATGAAAACACTTGATAATTATTATATTAATAGGGCTACATGTGTAATTGTTCCTATTGAGAAGAATTTATGTGAAGTACATGAACAAAATGATGTTTTTCTTGTTTCTAAGTCTTCTAAAGAAATTGTTGATGATAGTTGTAGGTATTATGGAAGTTCTTATCAGGGCAGATTTGAAGGTGCTAAAAAAATATTAAATATGAATTATAAACTTCCAATTATTATTGAAGAATTTCATGATTTGATTTTTTTTCCTACAAATTCTCCTAGAGTTAGTGATTGTATTTGGATATCGTTAAGTAATATTGTTTCTTATGATGCCAATGATAAGGGGTCTAAAATTTCTTTTAGAGGTGATACTACTATGGACTTAGATATTTCTTATTATTCTTTGGAAAATCAAATTTTTAGAGCAACTATGTTAGATCATTTGATTAGGAAGAGAAGAAATTCATAAAAAATGGGACAAACTGTCTCATTTTTGTTTTTTTTAGGCTTTATTTATGATATAATATTATATGTGTATAGGGATATATAAATTATGTTAATTTTTAAAATTGGGGCTAATTTTGCGAAATGAGGTAATTTTATGTTTTTGAGGTCTGTTGATATTGTTAATTTTCGTAATTATTCTGATTTAAGTTTGGAGTTGGGTCCTAATATTAATATAATTTATGGAGAAAATGCGCAAGGGAAGACAAATTTACTCGAAAGTATTTATTTTTTAGCTTTAACTAAGTCTCATCGATCTTTTATTGATGATAATTTAATTAAAGAGGGTGAGAAGATTGCTAAAATAAGTGCTGTTTTGTCTAATAATGATATTGATAGGACTCTTAAGATTGTTTTAAGTTCTGCTAGTAAAAAGATGTTTATTGATGATTTTAATCATAAGAAGGTTAGTGATTATATATCGAATATGAATGTTATTATTTTTTATCCGGAGGATTTAGATCTTGTTAAGGGTGGTCCTATTGTAAGACGTAGGTATATTAATTTAGAGCTTAGTCAGCTTTATAGTAATTATATGGAGATATTTAATGATTATAAGAAGTTGATAAGAATTAAGGGTAATTATTTAAAAGAGATAAAGAGTGGTAAGAGGTTTGATGATAACTATTTTTCTATTTTAAATGATTATATTATTAAGAAGTCTATATTGATATATATTATGAGAAAGAAGTTTATTGATAAGATTAATAGTTATGCTTCAAAGATTTATTATGATTTAAGTGGAATGGAAGGTTTTAATATTAGGTATAAGACTTCTATTTCAATGGAGGATAATAATAAGGAGCGTATTTATAATGAACTTTTGGAGTTGTCTTTAGATTTAGTTAATGATGAAATGAAGATGGGTAAGAATTTGTTAGGTCCTAATTTTGATGATTTTGAGTTTTATATTGATGATATGAATATTAAAAAATTTGGTTCTCAAGGTCA
Organism: uncultured Caryophanales bacterium; assembly: GCA_947168965.1. Lineage (GTDB taxonomy): Bacteria > Bacillota_I > Bacilli_A > RF39 > UBA660 > UBA3631. Next base: position 2,149 of record CAMVNW010000002.1, on the reverse strand, counting down.
ACAAAGAATGGCAGTTTTGGCTATTAAGTTATCTGAAATTGAGATTTTTAAGAATTATTTAGGTACTAGTCCGATATTACTTCTTGATGATGTATTTAGTGAGTTAGATAGTATTAAGAGAAATAATTTGCTTAAGTATGTTAATTCTTCTATTCAGACTATTATTACTACTACTGATTTGGATAGTATTGATTCTGAGATAGTTAATGGTGCGAAATTGTTTAATATCAAAAATGGTAAGGTTGAGAGGTGTTAGTATGAATGAACATTATGATGCTTCCGATATTCAAGTTTTGGAGGGGTTGGAAGCTGTTAGAAAAAGACCTGGTATGTATATTGGTACTACTGATGTTAAGGGTCTTCATCATTTGGTTTGGGAAATTGTTGATAACGCAATTGATGAGGCTTTAGCTGGTTATTGTAATCATATTGAGGTTATTGTTAATAAGGATAATTCTGTAACTGTTAAGGATAATGGTCGTGGAATTCCAGTTGATGTGCATCCAAAGACTGGTATTTCTACTGTTGAGACTGTTTATACTGTTTTACATGCTGGTGGAAAGTTTGGAGGCGGAGGATACAAGGTATCTGGTGGTCTTCATGGTGTTGGTGCTTCAGTTGTTAATGCACTTTCTAAATGGGTTAATGTTACAGTTTATAAGAATTCTAAGGTTTATGAGGTTAAGTTTGTTGATGGTGGTAAGGTAGCTCAAAAACTTACTGTAGTAGGTGAGTGTGAGGAAAATCGTACTGGTACTACTGTTACTTTTAAACCTGATCCTGATATATTTGATACTGATATTTATGATTATGACACTTTAATGGTTAGAATTCGTGAGTTAGCTTTTTTAAATCGTGGTTTATCACTTACTATTCGTGATGATAGAGATGATGAGGATACAACTGGTCAAACTTTTATGTATGAAGGTGGTATTTCTGAGTATGTTAGGTTTATTAATCAAGGTAAGACTGTAATTCATGATGATGTTATTCACTTAGAGGGTGAAGAGAATGATGTTTTCTTTGAAGTAGCAATGCAATATAATTCTAGTTATAAGGAAAATATTTATTCTTTTGTTAATAATATTAATACTCATGATGGTGGTACTCATGAGGATGGTGTTAAGAGAGCGCTTACTCGTTTAATCAATAATTATGCTCGTAAGACAAATATGCTTAAGGAGAAGGATGAGGCTTTAACAGGTGATGATGTTAAGGAAGGTTTAACAATGATTGTTTCTTGTAAGCATCCTAATCCACAGTTTGAAGGACAAACTAAGGGTAGACTTGGTAATTCTGAGGTTAGAAAACTAGCTGATAATGTATTTAGTGAGGGATTTGAGAGGTTTCTTTTAGAAAATCCTGAGTGTGCTAGAACTATTGTTAATAAGGCTATGGCTGCTTGTCGTGGTAGACTTGCTGCTAAGCGTGCTCGTGAAATGACTCGTAAGAGTGAGATGGCTGTTACTAATTTCTTTGGTAAGTTATCTGATTGTAAGAGTAAGGATCCTAAGATTTCTGAAATATTTATAGTCGAGGGAGATTCTGCCGGTGGTAGTGCTAAAAAGGGTCGTGATTCTATGACTCAAGCAATTCTTCCTTTACGTGGTAAGATTTTAAATGTTGAGAAGGCAAGACTTGATCGTGCTTTAGGTAATGAGGAAATTCGTTCTATTATTACTGCTTTTGGAACTGGTATAGGGGACGAGTTTGATTTATCTAAGTTAAGATATGATAAGATTATAATCATGACCGATGCCGATGTTGATGGTGCTCATATTAGAGTATTGTTATTAACTTTATTTTATAGGTTCTTTAAGCCTATTGTTGAAGCTGGACATGTTTATGCTGCGCAACCTCCACTATTTAGAATTATGCATGGTAAGACTAGAAAGTATGTTTTGGATGAAGATGAGTTGGCTGAATATTTAAATTCTTTGGATGATAAAGTTAGAAATCGTGCTGAGATTGCTCGTATGAAGGGTCTTGGTGAGATGGATGCTGAAGAGTTAAATGAGACTACTATGGATATTGAAAAGCGTACTTTACGTCGTATTACTGTTGATGATTGTGTTGCTGCAGATGCTATATTTGAGAAGTTAATGGGTGATGAGGTTGAACCACGTCGTTCATTTATTGAAGAAAATGC
>CAMVNW010000001.1 GCA_947168965.1 uncultured Caryophanales bacterium | reverse complement strand
AAAAAACAAAAAAATATTTCAAGATATGATATAATAAAATTGGTGAAAATAATGATTACAGTAATAGAAAATAACGAAATAGAACTAAAAACAAAAGATAATAACATAATAAATGATTATGAAATTTATCTTAAGGAAAAAAACGAATGTGTGGGATACATCTTATATAGAAAAATAGATGAATTAGAAAAAGGAGAAATATCATGTATAATATTTCCAAAATATAGAGAACATGGTTATGCATCCCAAGCATTAACTTTTTTATCTCAATATTTAAATGAAAATAATATAGATAGTTTCTTTATTACTTGTGACAAGAATAATATCAAAGCACTAAAACTAATAAAAAAATATGGGCAGATAATTTCTGAAAGAGAAATAAATAATAATAAAATATTATACTTTGAATGCAAAACTTTAGAAAAAACAAAAAGAAAATAATTTACAAACTAAAAAAATATGATATAATATAACTAGTCCAAAGGCAAAGACCTAGAAGTAGTAATAATCTAAGTTATTAATAGAGAGTTAGTGTTTGGTGGAAACTAACAATAACATTTTATGAATTCGTCTAGAGAGCTTTATAATAAAAAATTATAACGTTATCTCGCGTTAAGAGAATTAAAGTGCATAGTAAATCTATGAATTAAGGTGGTACCACGGGTTATCTCGTCCTTAAATTCATGGATTTTTTTATTTGAAAGGGTGATTTTATGCAAGAAAAAATTCAAAACTTAAGGACTGAAATAAAAGAAAAATTAGAAAATACTAAAACATTAAAAGATTTAACAGAATTAAAGAATATCTATCTAAGTAAAAAAGGACCTATTACAGAATTAATGTCTCATATGAAAGACTTAGATAATGAAGAAAAAAAAGAATTCGGAAAAATAATGAACGAATTTAAAACAGATATTAGTAACTCATTTGATTCATTAAAAAATAAAATAGAAGAATATGAATTAAATAAAAAACTAGAATCTGAAAAAATTGATATAAATTTACCAAGTACAGTAATAAAAAATGGTTCTCCTAACATAGATGAGGCAATAATAGAAGATGCTGAAAAATTTTTTATAAGTATGGGATATGACGTAGTGGAAGGACCAGAAATAGAACTTGATAAATATAACTTCGAAATGCTCAATCTACCAAAAGAACATCCAGCAAGAGACGCACAAGATACTTTCTATTTAAAAGATGAAACATATCTTCTTAGAAGTCAAACATCTCCAGTACAAATAAGAGAAATGTTATCAAAAAAAGGTGAAGAACCAGTAAGAATGATTTGTCCAGGAAAAACTTATAGAAGAGAAAACACAGATATGACACATGAACAAGAATTCTGCCAAATAGAAGGATTAGTAATAGACAAAAACATATCACTAAGTGACCTTAAAGGAACATTTAATGCATTTATTAAACACATGTTTGGTGAAAATGTAGAAGCAAGATTTAGACCAAGCTATTATCCATTTACAGAGCCATCAGTAGAAATGGATATGAGTTGTCCAAATTGTGATGGTTCAGGATGTTCAATGTGCAAACCAAAAGGATGGATAACAATTTGTGGTGGTGGAATGGTACACCCAAATGTATTAAGAGCATGTGGATATGATCCAGAAATATGGCAAGGATTCGCATTCGGTGCAGCAGCAGAAAGAATAGGAATGCTTAAATATGGAATAAGCGATATAAGAATGATTCATCAAAATGATTTAAGAAATGATAGAAACCTAGATAGAAAGGAGACAAATAACTAATGATAAGTATGAATTGGGTCAAGGATTATATAGACCTTGAAAACGAAAACCTAGATGAATTAGCTGAAAAAGTTACAAAAGCAGGAATAAATGTAGAACATGTTATATCAAATCATATAAATAATTTAGTAATTGGAAAAGTACTTACTTGCGTACCACATCCAGACTCGGATCACATGCATGTATGTACAGTAGATGTAGGAAACGAAATAATCCAAATAGTATGTGGTGCACCAAACGTAAGGGAAAATTTAAAAGTTATAGTAGCGCTTCCAGGAGCAGTATTACCAGGCAACTTTGTAATTAACAAAAGCAAAAAAAGAGGAGTAGACTCAAATGGTATGATATGCGCTTTATGTGAAATAGGACTAGAAGAAGACAATGAAGAAAACTATAAAAAAGGAATACATGAATTACCAAGTGACGCTCAAATAGGAACAGATGCAATGGAATACCTTGATGCATCAGATACACTTTATGATTTAGACGTTCATAAACATAAAAATAATGACTGCTTATATCACATTGGATTTGCGTATGAAGTAGGAGCTATTATAGGAAAAAAAGTAAGCCTACCAGAAGATAAATATGAAGAAATAGAAGACTCAATAAGCAATCATTTTAACTTAAAAGTAGATACAAAAGCATGTCCATACTATAAAGCAAAAATGGTAACTGACCTAAAAGTAGGAGAATCTCCAGAATTTATTAAAAAAAGATTATTAGCAGTAGGAATGAGACCAATAAATAACATAGTAGATATTTCAAACTATGTAATGTTAGAATATGGTCAACCACTTCATTTCTTTGATAAAGAAAAACTAGGAAATGAAATACTAGTAAGACAAGCAAAAGAAAATGAAACAGTAATAACTCTAGACTCAAACGAAAGAACTTTAAATGAAAATGATATAGTAATTACCGATGGAAATAGAGTAGTTGCAGTAGCAGGAGTTATGGGTGCTGAAAACACAGAAGTAGACGAAAATACCAAAACAGTATTAATAGAAAGTGCTATTTTCAATGCATACAATATAAGAAAAACAGAAAAGCATTTAAATCTAAGAAGTGAAGCATCTATGAGATATGAAAAAGGACTTAATTACGAATATACAGATAAGGCACTAGATAGAGCATGCTACCTACTAGAAAAATATGCATCAGGTAAAGTGTTAAAAGATGTTTGCTCACATGATGAAATAGATAAATCAGAAAAAGTAGTAACATTTAAAGCTGAAAAAATTAATTCACTGCTTGGACTAGATTTAACAATAGAAGAAATGGAACAACAACTAGATAAATTAGATTTTAAATATGAACAAAATAATAATATTTTTAAAGTTACAATTCCAAAAAGAAGACTTGATATAGAAGAAAACGCTAATGATATAGCAGAAGAAATAGGAAGACTTTACGGATATCATAATTTAAAAAATACACTTCCTGCCTTACCTACAAAACCAGGAGAATATAGACCAGAAATTAAATTCAGAAAACTAATATCTAGAAGATGCAGAACATTAGGCTTAGACGAAGTAAGAACATATTCATTAGTAGATAAAAACAATCAAAATATGTTTAATGAGGATAAAGAACTAATACTAGTTCCAAATCCAATGAGTCAAGACAAAACCACACTTAGAAAAACTTTAATACCATCATTACTAGATGTAGTTAAATACAATAAATCAAGAGGAGTAAAAGATATTTCAATTTATGAAATAAGTAAACTGTTCTTTGATGACTTAAAAGAAGAAAACTATTTAGGTATATTATTAATGGGTAATTATATAAATAATAGTTTTAATGGAACAAAAGTAAAATCAGACTTCTATGTGTTAAAAGGAATAATAGAAAATATACTAGACTATGCAGGATTAAAAAATAGATACAGTTTTGAAATATCAACAGAAAAAAGTCTTCATCCTGGAATAAGTGCTGATATATTACTAGATAGAAAAAAAATAGGATTCATGGGAAGAATACATCCATCAATTATGAAAGACGAAATATATGTACTTGAAATAAATCTAGAAAGCATTAATGTAAAAACAAAAGATATAAAATTTAAAATGGCTTCATCTTATCCAAGTATCAAAAAAGATCTTGCGTTCATAGTACCAAAAGATATGTCAACAAAAGAAATAGAAACAGAAATAAAAAGAGCAGGTGGAAGATTACTAACAAATATTGATGTATTCGATGTATATACAGGTGAAAATGTGAGTGTTAATGAAAAATCAATCGCATACAACTTAACATTCTCATCAACCGAAAGAACATTAACAGATGAAGAAGTAATGGAAGTATTCAATAACATAATAAATAAAGTAGAAACAAAACTAAACGTTAAATTAAGAAGCGAATAAGGACTAATTAGTCCTTTTTTTCATACACTTATATAGGTGGTAATATGAGTATAGTAAAAAGAACAAGGAACTATTTACTAGATGAAATGTTTAACATGAGAGTATTAAAAAATAAAGTAGACATATGTAACTATGAATCAATTGGTTATTTAGATAATGACTTAATAATAATAAACTATGATAGTGGAGAAATAAAAATAAAAGGAGAAAAACTAGTAGTATCTAAACTACTAGACGATGAAATATTGATATCAGGTAATATAAAAAATATTGAAATGAGGTAAATATGAAAAATAAAATCATATATGATCTAAAAAATAAAATAAAACTAAATATAAAAGGAAAAAACATAAATAGATTTATAATAAGACTACATAAAAATAAAATAGAACTTTTAAAATGTATCCATAAAAATAAAGAGGAAATAGACATAATCATATATGAGAAAGACTATGAAAAACTAAAACAAATAAAAACAATATATAACGTAGAAAAATTAAATTCATATGGAATAATAAAAATAAAGAAAAAACTAAATCTAAATAAATATTTAATATTAAGTATAATAATAGGAATAATTATATTAAAAACATTAACCAGCATTATATTTGATATAGAAATAATATATAATGATAAAGAAACAAGAGAATTCCTAAAAAGAGAATTAAAAAACTATGGAATAAAAGAAAAAACATTCAAAAAGAATTATTATCAAATAGAAAAAATAAAAGAAGACTTAATAAATAAATATAAAGATAAAATAGAATGGTTAGAAATAGAAACAAAAGGAACAAAATATATAGTAAGAGTTGAAATGAGAATAATAAAAGAAACTAAAGAAACATTAGAAAACAGAAATATTATTTCAAAAAAAGATGCGATAATAAAAGAAATTAAGGCAGAACATGGACAAATTGTAAAAGAAATAAATTCATATGTAAAAAAAGGAGATGTAATAATAAGTGGTAATATAATGGATAATGAAGAAATAAAAGAAAGCGTACCTGCAGAGGGAATTGTATTTGGAGAAGTCTGGTACGAGATAAGCGTAACATATCCATTTGTATATCAAGAAACAAAAGAACTAAATAACAAACAAGAAATATATGTATTAAAAATATTAAATAAAAATATAGAATTAACAAAAAATAAATACAAAACAAAAAAAATAGAAGAAAAAAACATAATCTCAAACAATTTACTTCCTATAAAACTAGTAAAACAAAAACAAACAGAAACAGAAAATATAGAACAAGTATTAACAACAGATGAAGCAATAAAAAAAGCAATAGATAAAGGGGTAGAAAAAATAAAGTCAAACTTAAAAGAAGAAGAATATATAATAAATTATAAAGTATTAAATACAAATATAAAAGAATCAGAATTAGAACTAAACATTTTTTTCTCAGTATATGAAAATATCACAGATTATCAAACATTAGAAAACATAGAAGAAAATTAGTAATTTTTTTAAAATTAGTGTATAATATCTTTGGTGAGAAAAATGGATAATGTAGAAATATTTAATGAAACAGAAGAACAAATTGAAAACCTAGAAATATTAAAACCACTATTAGAATACGCAAGAAAAGTAGAAAATCTAGAAGATACAGAATTAGAATTTAGCGTTATAATAGTAGATAATAAAAGAATACATGAAATAAATAAAGAATATAGAGGTATAGATAGACCAACAGATGTAATATCATTCGCATTAGAAGATAATGAAGAAATAGAATTTGACCATTATAGAGTACTTGGAGATATTTATATCTCAATAGATAAAGTAAGAGAACAAGCGAGTGAATATGGCCATTCAGAAAAAAGAGAATTAGCATTCCTAACAGTACATGGATTCCTACATTTACTAGGATATGATCATATGAAAAAAGAAGAAGAAGAAATAATGTTTGCGAAGCAGGAGGAAATATTAAATGGATTCGGTATCACGAGATAAATTAAAAGAAAAAGGATTTAAAAGACTAATTAAAAGTTTTAAATATGCGACAGAAGGAATAATATATGCATTCAAATTTGAACAAAACATAATAGTTCATACAATTGTAATGATATTAGCAATAATATTAGGAATAGTACTTAAAATAAGTTACTTCGAATGGCTAATATGCCTAATATTATTCGGACTTGTAATCGCAACAGAAATGATAAATACATCAATAGAAGCAGTAGTAGATTTAGCATGTCCTAAAATTGATCCACTAGCTAAAATAGCAAAAGACACAGCAAGTGGAGCAGTACTTGTATTTGCCTTAACTGCAGCAATATCAGGATTAATTATATTTGTACCTAAAATCATGGAACTATTATTATAGTTCCTTTTTATTTGACAAAATATACTGATTGCGTTAAAATACACAAATATTAGTTTCAGATAACAATGAATTTAGAAAACTAAATGCAACAGCCGAAGAAAAAATACAATTATTAACAATGTACAAAAATATAATTAATACATATAATATTCCATATAAATTAGATATAAGCGGGGATTATGAAGCAATGCTAAATCAAATGGCTAAATTAGAAGAAAATATGCAATATAAAAAGACATTTTAATTATATAAATACAAATAATAGACATAATAAAAACCTTATAGAAAAACTATAAGGCTTTTTTTATTTAGCTTTCTTACCAGTTTGTAAAACAAACTTATAGAATAATCCAGCCATAATTGCACCAACAGAAGGAGCTACTATAAATACCCAAACTTGTTTTAAAGCTTCTCCACCTTGTAAAACAGCAGGAGCCAAACTTCTAGCAGGGTTAACACTAGTACCTGTAAAAGGAATACCGAATAAATGAACTAAAACTAAAGTTAAACCAATAACGATTCCAGTAGCATGTCCATTTTCTTTTTTATCAGTAACACCTAAAATAGTAGTAGTGAATATAAATGTTAGAATTACTTCAACAAGAAGAGCAATCCATAGTGTAACATTAGTTCCATCATATCCATTTGCTCCAAGAGAATCAAATCCTTTTAAACAAACAGCAAGAAGTAAAGAACCAACGAATGCACCAATTACTTGAGAAATAATGTATTTAACACATTCCTTAACTTCCATCTTACCAGCAACTGTTAAAGCAATACTAACAGCAGGGTTGATATGACATCCTGAAACATTACCAATACTATAAGCAGCTGCAACAATAACAAGACCGAAAGCAAATGAAGTACCGATAACACCAGCTACAGTATTACATCCAAGAATACATGCAACACCACAAGCTAGAAGAGTAAGCAACATAGTACCAACACCTTCACAAATATATTTTTTCATAATTCACCTCCTTATCCCGTTACCATAATTATACAATAATAAAATAAATTATTAAATAAAAAACAAATAAAAACTTAAAAAATATTTAATCAAAATAATATTTATGGTATACTTAATCTAGTAAACAAATAGGAGGTAACAATGATTGAAGAATTATTAGAACTAGGAAAAAATTCATATAGTCCATACTCACATTTTAGAGTTGCTGCTATTGTAGTAATGAAAGATGGAAATAAATTCAGAGGAGTAAACGTAGAAAACGCTTCATATGGTGCAACTATCTGTGCAGAAAGAAGTGCTATACTAAGTGCAGTAAGTGCTGGATATAAAAAAGGAGATTTCAAAGAACTACATGTTATGTGCTTAGATAGTAAAACAATAAGCACACCATGTTTTATGTGTAGACAAGTAATATCTGAATTATTTGATAAAGATGCTATTGTAACATGCTATAACAATAATGGCGAAACAAAAGAATATAAAGTAAGTGAATTATGTCCTTACCCATTTGACGAGGATGATTTAAAATGAGATCAGGATTCGTAACATTAATAGGAAGACCTAATGTAGGAAAATCTACATTAATAAACAGTATAGTAGGGAAAAAAGTCGCAATAACATCAAATAAGCCGCAAACAACAAGAAATATAATACAAGGAATATACAACGATTCAGATTCACAAATAGTATTTGTAGATACACCAGGAATACATAAACCAAGCCATAAACTAGGAAAAACATTAAATAAACAAGCATATTATTCAGTAAACGACGTAGATATAATACTTTTTTTAGTAGATGGTAGCGAAGAACTAGGTAGAGGCGATAAATACATAATAGAAACATTAAAAGATGTAAAAAAACCAGTAATTTTAATAATTAACAAAATAGATAAACTAACAAAAGAAGAAATACTATTAAAAATAAATGAATATAAAGACTTATATGAATTTAAAGAAATAATACCTTTATCTGCTTTAAAGAAAAACAATATTGATACAGTAACAAAAGTATTAAAAAACTATTTAACAGATAACATTAAATACTATGAAGATAACACATATACAAATAAAAATTTAACATTCCAAGTATCAGAAATAGTAAGAGAAAAAGTATTTAATCTAACAGAAGAAGAAGTTCCACATTCACTTACATGTATCACAGAAAATATAGAAAAACAAAAAGATCATTATTTAATAAACGTCGCAATTATAGTAGACAGAGACTCATTGAAAAAAATAATAATTGGTCGTCAAGGAAATAAAATAAAAGAAATAGGAATAAGATCAAGAAAAGAATTAGAAGAATTACTAGGTAAAAAAGTATATTTAGATCTATTTGTAAAAACAATACCAAAATGGAGAGATAGAGAAAAATATTTGACTGAATTTGGATATAATGATTTTCTTGAATAAAAAATAAAAAAAGTACCAATATAAAATAGGTGATAAAATGAAAAACTTATTATGGGACTTATTTAAAACAACAGGTAAAATAGAATACTATATAAAAATGAAAGAAGTAGAAAAAAATGAGAGAAATAAAACAAGGAAAAAAATATAGACACTTTAAAGGAGACATAGTAACAGTTATATGTATAGCAAAAGACTCAGAAACATTAAAAGAACAAGTAGTATATGAGCATAATTCTGAAATATGGGTAAGAGATAAAGAAATGTTTTTGTCAAAAGTAGATAAAGAAAAATATCCAAACATAGAACAAGTTTACAGATTTGAAGAAATATGATAGAAACAATCGAAGGAATAATAATAAGAGAAAAATCATATAGTGAAACAAGTAAACTAATAACACTAATAACAAAACAACACGGAGTAATAAACTTACTTGCAAAAGGAGCAAAAACAATCAAAAGTCCACTAAGAAGTGGAACAACAATATTAACATATGGAAATTTTAATATAATATATAAAGAAGAAAAATTATCTACATTAAAAGAAGTAAGCATAAAAAATTACTATAAAAACATAAAGAAAGATATTAATAAAATTAGCTATGCAACATATATTTTAGAGTTAGTAGAACAAGTAATAAAACAAACACAAAATATAGAAGCATATGATATATTAATATCATCATTGAATAAAATAGAAGAAAACATGAATCCATTAGTAATAACAAATATATTAGAATTAAAATGTCTTAACTATTTAGGAGTAATGCCAATATTAGATAAATGTGCAAAATGCGGAAGCGAGAGTGTTATAACAATATCAGCAGACGAGGGTGGATATTTATGCAAAAACTGTAGAACAAATGAAACAATAGTAGATGAAAAAACAATAAAATTAATAAGAATGTTTTATTATATAAATATAGATAAAATAGAAAAAATAGAAATTTCAAAAAAAATAATAGAAGAAATAAACTTCTTTCTAACAGCATATTATGAAAGATACACAGGGCTATATTTAAAAAGTAAAAATTTCATAGAAAAAATATCAAAAGTAGGTGATTAAATGGAAGAATATAAATATTTACTAGTACCAGTAATAACATTATTATTATGCCAAACAATAAAATTTATAATAGAATCTATAATTAATAAAAAACTTGTATGGGGAAGACTTTTTAATGGTACAGGTGGAATGCCATCATCACACACATCCTTCTCAACATCCCTAACAATGATGATAGGACTTAATGAAGGATTTAATAGTCCACTATTTGCAGTAGCACTAGTATTTACTTTTATAGTATCATACGATGCTATGGGTCTTAGAATGGAAAGTGGATTGCAAGCAGAAGCAATTAATAAAATATTTGATGAAATATTTAAAGATGGAAGTATGAAAAAATTAAAAGAAAAATTAGGACATAAACCACAAGAAGTATTGGTAGGACTAATATTTGGAACTCTTTCAGCATTATTTTTTACATATATAATTTTTAAATAATTGACACATAACAAAAATTGTAATAAAATAAACAATGTAATATTTGAAATGCGATGACTGGCTTGGAAACCAAGAGCAATATACTTAAAGCTGATTCTTTTAGAATAAGTAAGGTGGAACCGCCCAATTGGGTCCTTACAAACTAAAGGAATCTTTTTATTTGAAAGGATGATTTTATGGAAAAACTAACAATGGAAAAAATGGTAAATTTATGTAAGCAATATGGATTTATTTATCAAGGATCAGAAATATATGATGGATTAGCAAATACTTGGGATTATGGTCCTCTAGGATCAAGATTAAAAAATAATATAAAAGATGCTTGGAGAAAAAGATTTGTACAAGATAATAAAAATAGTTATGAACTAGATGCAGCAATACTAATGAATCCAGAAGTATGGGTAGCGTCTGGACATGTTTCTTCATTTGCGGATCCCCTAATAGATTGTAAGGAATGTAAATCAAGACATAGAGCAGATAAATTAATAGAAGAATTTTCCAACGGTGAAGAAACTGGAGATGGTTGGGATAATGAAAAATTAGAAAACTATATAAAAGAAAATAATATTGCATGTCCTAAATGTGGTAAAACAAACTTCACAAACATAAGACAATTTAATCTATTATTCGAAACACATATGGGTGTAACAGAAGATACAAAAAACAAAGTATATCTAAGAGGAGAAACAGCTCAGGGTATATTTGTAAACTTTTTAAATGTACAAAGAAGTATGAGAGCAAAAGTACCATTTGGTATTGCTCAAATAGGTAAAGCATTTAGAAACGAAATCACACCAGGTAACTTCATATTTAGAACAAGAGAGTTTGAACAAATGGAATACGAGTTTTTCTGTAAGCCTGGAACAGATATAGAATGGTTTAATTATTTTGAAAATTACTGTATGAATTTCTTAAAAGACTTGGGAATAAAAGAAGAAAATTTAAGGCTAAGAAAACATAAACCAGAAGAATTGGTATTCTATAGTAAAGGAACAACAGATATAGAATATAACTATCCAAATGGATTCGGAGAACTATGGGGAATTGCAGATAGAACAGACTATGATTTAACAGTTCATTCAAATCATTCAGGAAAAGAATTAAAATATTTAGATCCGGAAACAAATGAAAAATATATTCCATACGTTATAGAACCATCTGTAGGATGCGATAGACTTTTATTAGCAGTACTATGTGATAGCTATGAGGAAGAAACACTAAATGATGGTACAACAAGAGAAGTAATGCATTTTGCTCCATCAATTGCTCCATACAAAGTAGCCGTATTACCACTTATGAAAAAATATCATCAAGAAAAAGCAGAAGAAATATATAATTTACTATCAAAAGAATTCATGACATCATATGATGAAACTGGAAATATTGGAAAAAGATATAGAAGACAAGACGTAATAGGTACTCCATACTGTGTAACAATAGATGAAGAAACATTAAATAATAATACAGTAACAGTAAGAGACAGAGATACAATGGAACAAATAACACTAAAAGTAGATGAATTAGTAGATTATATTAAAGAAAAAATAAAATTTTAAAGGTATGTAAATATACCTTTTTTTCTTTACGTAAAAAGGAAATAATTTGTAAATGAAAATGTAAATAAAAAAAATTATCAAATAGAATATTGACTATTATTGAAAAGTGATTTATAATTTATATAGTTCATAAGATAGGAAAGGGAGAGATAATTTATGAATAAAAGAAAAAGTTTTGTAATTGCTTTAGTAGCGGCATTACTATTTAGTAGCAGTACATTATTTATGAAAAATGTAAAGGCTGAAGGAACATCGCCACTTCTTGAATACATCTATAATAAACCTTCTAATGAATTCCAATTCAATTATTATATGCTACTTGATTTATATAGCGATAATTCAACAGGAAGAGGAACATATGCAGATTATAGGCATGCAATGACAAAATTAGCTGATGGTAAATATGTTGCAAAAGCTGGAGAAGTATTAATTCCAATTTACGATTACAGTATACAAGCAAGAAAAAGATTAATAGATATGGAAAATACTGGCGACACAGCAAATACTTTACAAAACGGATATATTACATCCGGAGATTCTACATGGATTAAAGCTTTGGGACAAGTCAAAAATGAAGGGTTTATAGAGACAATAACAGTTAGCGATTTACAAACAAACTGGTGGGAAGTAGCTGCAAAAGATATAGTATACTCATTAGTTGATTATCTAAAAGCAAAAGGAGTATCTATAAGCGATGAAGATATAACATTAAATGCATATGTATATCAAAAGGCAATCGAAGGGTACAGTACTGAAGATATTGAATTCACAATATCAAATAAAACTCAAATGACAGAAGAAACATTCAATAAAATTAAAGCAATGATTCAAGTAAATAATGCAGTAGAAGAAGCTGAATATCAAGCATCATCAACAGGAGAAGCATTAGGACAAGAATATATAATGGTTACAGCAACAACTAAGAGCGGAGTAGCTTACAGAATGGTATTAGGACAAGATAATAATTGGTATTTACTAGGTGATGCAGACGAAACAGTTAGAAAATTAATAATTCACTACATTACAAATGGTGGAGAAGAACTAGATCCAATTACATTTACAATTAAAAATCCAGATGATATGAATCAAAAAGTATCATTAAGTACAACTACAAGAGAAGGATATGAATTTGTAGGTTGGTATGAAGAAAATGAATTGAAAAATGAAGTAGATCTAAAAACTGTTGAAGATGTATACGGATTAGAAAACATCAATCCTAACGATGATGGAACATATGAAGTAAATGTATATGCTAAATGGACAAATACAACTGAAAATCCAAAAACAGGAATTACTTCTTTATACATTTCAGGTGGAGTAATAATTGCTGCAGCAGGATTATTTGCAATAGCAAGAAAGAAAAACCTATATAATAAGATCTAAAGTGCGATAAGCACTTTTTTTCTTTGTAATTTGACAAATATAAAAAAAGTGATATAATAAGTCCCACTTGTATTTAAGAACCAAAAGATTTAAAGGGGGATTAATATAATGAAAAATAGAAAAGATTTACTGACTTTTGTCGGTTTAATATTACTTTTAATAGGAACACTTTTACCATCTATAAGAATAGCTCAAGAAAATATAAACTTTTTAAAGGAAAATGGTGTATTAACATTAGTTTTAATTGTTTCAATGTTTATACTTGTAAAATTAGAAAAAAAAGAATTAATAATAATACCATCCGCAATGTCGTTATCATTAATTATTAAATTTATATTGAATAATATAGACAGATTAAATGAAATTAATAAAATGTATAATTGTTATGCAAAATTTCAATATGGTTTAGCTATAATGATTATAGGAAATATAGTTATATTATTATCAGTATATTTACCATATTTAAAACTAAATAAATCAAAAGAAAAAATTAAAGCAACAGAAGATAAAATAAAAAATATCATATCTGACAAAAAAGAAAAAATAACAAATAAAGTAAAAACTCAAAAAGAAAATAAAAAAGTAATAACACCAGCGTTAATACAAAAATTAATGAAAAAAGAAAATAAAAAAACAATTACACAAGAAACAACAAAAGATGGAAAAATAAAATATAACAAAATAACTGTAAAAGTAGATAAAAAAGAAAAAACACTAAAAGAAAAATTTAACGATTTAATATTAAAATTAAGACTAAAAAAGATATCAAAAAAGAATTTATCTTTATCAAAATATAAAGAAGAAACAAAGAAAACAAAAACATATTATGTACCAACAATTGATATAAAAAAATGGACTAGAAGTGATGTGTCATGTATAAACTGTGGCGCAAAAGTAAATTCAAGTTCAGAATACTGTTTCTTATGTGATTGTAAAATTAAACTAACAGATAAAGAAGAAAAATTATCCTAAACTATACAAAAATGTATAGTTTTTTTCTTATAATATAAAAAAGAAATTGATAGAACAAAGACTTTTTGATATAATTATTAGTAGGGTGTAAATATGAAAAATATATATGATTACAGATTAGAAGATTTAAAGGAATACTTCAAAAATATTAATGAAAAAGAGTTTAAAGCAACACAAGTATATGAGTGGCTTTATAAAAAAAGAGTAAAATCATTTGATGAAATGACAAACATAAAAAAAGAAGTAATAGAAAGATTAAAACAAGACTTTTCTATAGAACCATTAAAAATATTAAAAAAACAAATAGATACTGATGTACGTAAATACTTATTTGAATTAAGTGACAAAAACAAAATAGAAGCAGTACTAATGAAACATGATTATGGAAATTCATTATGTGTATCAACACAAGTAGGATGCAATATGTCATGCGCATTCTGTGAAAGTGGAAGATTAAAAAAAGTAAGAAATCTTAATTCTTATGAAATGGTATCTCAAATAATACAAGTAGAAGAAGACTTAAATATAAGAATATCTCATCTAGTTTTAATGGGAATAGGAGAACCATTTGATAACTACGATAATGTAATGAATTTTATAGATATAATAAATGAACCAAAAGGAATTGATCTAGGGGCAAGACACATAACAGTATCAACATCAGGTTTAGTTCCAAAAATAAATGAATTTGCGAACAATCCAAAACAAGTAAATCTAGCTATTAGCTTACATGCACCAAATAATGAAATAAGAAATAAAATAATGCCTATAAACAAAGCATACCCTATAGAACAATTAATAGAATCTGTAAAAAAATATATAAATAAAACTAATAGAAGAGTAACATTTGAATATATAATGTTAAAAAACATAAACGATCAAGAAAAACATGCAGTAGAATTATCAAAACTATTAAAAGGAATAAACTGCTATGTAAACCTAATACCATATAACGAAACAAGTCATATAGAATTTAAAAAAAGCGAAAAAGAACAAATAATGAAATTCTATGATACTCTAAAAAAGAATAATATAAACGTAACAATAAGAAAAGAATTTGGAAAAAAAGTTAGTGCAGCTTGTGGTCAATTAAGATCAAATTACGAGGAGGAAAAATAATGGAATACGCCTATTTAACAGATCCAGGAAAAGTAAGAGAACACAATGAAGACAGTGTAATTATAGTAAAAAATCATAATAATGAATATATGCTTGCAGTAGCCGATGGTATGGGAGGACATAGAGGTGGAGAAATTGCTTCAAGTATAGCCATATCACATATTGGTAAATCATTCAGAGAACTTAGAAAACTTGGAAATAAAGAAGACGCAATACTATGGATAAAAAACGTAGTAAGTGAAGCAAATGTACAAATCTATAAATATACAGAAGAAAATCCAGAATCAGCAGGAATGGGAACAACAATAGTAATGGCTATATTAACTGACGATTACCTATTATTTGGTAACATAGGAGATTCATCTGGATATGTACTAAAAGATGGTCAAATACATAAAATAACAAATGATCACACACTAGTAAATTTATTATTAAAATCAGGAGAAATAACAGAAGAAGAAGCAAAAGACCATCCAAGAAAAAATGTATTAATGAAAGCATTAGGAGCAACTACAAATGTAGAAATGGATATATTTGATGTAGAAACAGATATAGAAGGAATTTTCTTATGTAGTGATGGATTAACAAATATGTTAGAAAATAATCAAATAGCAAAAGTATTAACAGAAGATATTTCAATAGAAGAAAAAGTTAATAAATTAATAGTAAAAGCAAATAACAGAGGTGGAACAGATAATATCTCAGTAGCATTCTTAAAGAAAGATGGTGAACCAAGTGATAATTAGAGGACAAAAAATAAACGATAGATATCAAATAATACGAACAATTGGAGAAGGAGGAATGGCAAACGTTTATTTAGCACACGATCTAATACTAGATAGAGACGTTGCCGTAAAAATATTAAGAGGAGACCTAGCAGACGATGAAAAATTTGTAAGAAGATTTCAAAGAGAAGCAATAGCAGCATCTTCACTTAGCCATCCCAATATAGTAGAAATGTATGATGTAGGAGAAGACGACGGAAAATACTACATTGTAATGGAATACGTAGAAGGTAAAACATTAAAAAACCTAGTAAAAAAACGTGGCGCACTAACACTTCCAGAAGTAATGGATATAATGACACAATTAACATCAGCAATCGCATGCGCACATGATTCAAATATAATACATAGAGATATAAAACCACAAAACGTATTAATAAAAGAAGACGGACTAGTAAAAATAACAGACTTTGGTATCGCAATGGCATTAAATAGTAACGAACTAACACAAACAAATTCAGTAATGGGATCAGTTCATTACTTACCACCAGAACAAGCAAATGGAAAAGGTGCAACAGTAAAAAGCGATATTTATTCACTTGGAATAGTAATGTTTGAACTCTTAACAGGGCAACTACCATTTAAAGGAGAAAACGCAGTAGAAATAGCAATCAAACAAATGAAAAATCAAATACCAAGTGTATGCAACATAAATGAACAAATACCACAATCAGTTGAAAATATAATATTAAAAGCATGCGCAAAAAATCCTAAAAATAGATATAAAAACGTAGTAGAAATGTATAACGATATTGAAACATGTTTAGACGAAGATAGAATAAATGAAAAAAGATATGTATATCAATATTCAGAAACAGATGATTTAGAAGATACAAAAGAATTAAAAAATATAAAAGAAATAATACCTGAAAAATCAGAATTAGACGAACTAGAAGATGAAGAAAACAAAAAATCATATAAATTCCTAATTTTTCTAGGAATAGTAGTTGCAGTACTTATAATAGCGGCAATAATAGGTGTAATAACATTATCAAAAACACAAAAAGTAAAAGAAATAACAGTTCCAGACGTATCAAATTTAACAATTCAGGAAGCAGAAAAAAAACTAAAAGATCAAGGATTTGAAGTAAGTGAACAAACAGAAAAAAAATCAAGTGAAGAAATAAGAGAAGGATTTGTTATAAGCACTAATCCACCAGCAGGAGTAAATAGAAAAAAAGGTACAACAATAACACTGATAATATCAACAGGAGAAAACGGAATAGAAGCAGAAAACTATGTTGGAAAGAATTATCATGAAGTAAAAGGAAAACTAGAAGCATATGGAATTAAAGTAGTATCAGAAACAAAAGATATTGAAAAATCAGAAAAAGAAGAAGTAAAAGAAAATCAAATACTAGAACAAAGACCAATTGCTGGTACAAAATTAGTTGAAGGAGATACAATAACATTTGTAATACCTAATCTAATTACAACATATCCAAACTTTGTAGAAGAAAAATGGACAAAAGCTGCAATAGAATCATTCTGCAAAGAATACAATGTATCAGTAGAATTCGTAGAAGAAGAAACAGACGCATATAAAGAAGGAACAATAATAAAACAAGATAGAGTAGCAGGAACAAGAGTAAAAGAAGGATATCCACTAGTTATCACAATCGCAAAAGAAAAGAAAAAAGATCCAATCGAAACAGTATTACCTACTGATGAAAAAGAAACAGAAGAAAAAACACAGGAAGAATCGAATGCAGGGAATAATAATTAAAAACATAAGTAATGATTATGTAGTAAAATCAAAAGACTTGCTATATACATGCAAAGCCAGAGGAAAATTTAGAAGAGAAAATATAACTCCAATTGTAGGTGATAACTGCATATTTGATGAAAACAAAAAATACATAACAGAAATTTTACCAAGAAGAACAGAATTAGTGAGACCACCAATCGCAAATATTGATCAAGCATTCATAATAACAAGCGTAAAAGAACCAGAATTTTCATCAAATTTGCTAGATAAGCTATTATGTATAATAGAATATAATAATATAACTCCAGTAATATGTTTCACAAAACTAGATTTATTAGAACCAGAAGAAAAAGAAAAAACAGAAAAAATAATAAATTACTATAAAACAATCGGTTATAAAGTATATAAAAACACCGAAATAGAAGAAATAAAAAAACAATTCAAAGAAAGAGTAACAGTATTCACAGGACAAAGTGGTGCAGGCAAAAGTACATTATTAAACAAATTAAACCCTGAATTAAACTTAAAAACAAACATAATATCACAAGCACTAGGTCGTGGAAAACATACAACAAGACACGTAGAATTAATAGAAATGTTTGATGGATTAATTGCAGATACACCTGGATTTTCAAGCATAAGTTTTATTGGAATGAAAAATGAAGACATAAGAGATAACTTTATAGAATTTAATGAATATAGGCATCTCTGTGAGTATAAAGACTGCATGCACATAAGTGAAGAAAACTGTGAAATAAAAAAACAAGTAAATCAAAAAAATATATTAGAAACAAGATATGAAAATTATATAAAATTCTTAAAGAGGTGAAATATGCTTTCAGTATCAATATTAGGGATAAATGAAAAAGAAAATATAGCAAAATTAGATAAATTAAAACCTGATTATCTACACATAGATATAATGGATGGACAATTTGTAGAAAATACCACATGGAAATATAATGAAATAGAAAAACTACTAAAAAACACAACAACAAAAAAAGACATCCATCTAATGGTAAAAGATGTAAAAACATATATAGATGAATATATAAACCTAAATCCAGAAATAATAACATTTCATTACGAAGCAACAGATAAGCCATTAGAAATGATAAAATATATTAAATCAAAAAAAATAAAAGCAGGACTATCGATAAAACCTGAAACAGAAGTAAATAAGATAAAAGACCTATTAAAAGGAGTCGATTTAGTTTTAGTAATGAGTGTAGAACCAGGACTTGGTGGACAAAAATATATTGAAAATTCAACAAATAAAATAAATCAATTAAAAGAAATAAAACAAGAAAAAAACTATGACTACTTAATAGAAGTCGATGGTGGAATAAATAACGAAACAAAATTAAAAGCAAAAAACGCAGACATACTTGTTGTTGGAAGTTACATAACAAAAAGTGATAATTATGAAAATAAGATAAAAGAATTTTTCTAATATCTTATTTTTTTTGCAAAAAAAAACTCATAAAATGAGTTTTAACTATTTCATTGCTGAATAAATAATAGAACCTTTATATTGTAACTTATGTGAAATAATTGTATAAACTAAAACATTAACAATATTAATTAATCCTACCAAAACAATTGTGAAAAAACCAATATCAATAAATGATGCTGCAAATATCAAAGCAACTAGAGTCCATAATAATATAGATGAATTAATCATAAAACTTTTATAACAAACCTCACCAATAATTATTTTTTGTGCTTCATCACAGCTATTATAAAAATCTTTTGAAAAATTAAAATCTAAAGCATTTCCTTTTTTTTCAGGATTTATTTTTTTATTTAGTTCTACACAAACATATTGAATGTAACTTGAAGCAAAACATGTAACAATAAACCATATTGTAAATATAGTACTAAAAATAGATTTTAAAGTATTAAAATGTGACCCATACATAACTATTCCAAAAGAAATTAAACAAGTGATAAAAGAAATACAAGCAAGAATAATACTGTTATCTATTTTGATTTCAATTTTATCAAAATCATCACTCTTCTTATTAATCATTGACTTAGAACTGCACATAAAATAAATTGATAAAATCATAGATATAATACTAATTCCTATACAAGAATAACCAAAATAAGTAAACATAGTGCTTAAATCAAAATTAAAATTAAAGTTTGATAATAACAAAATAACAAATCCAAAAACAAATCCTAAACCAATCCAAGGAATTGCCTTAATAATAAATCTATCCTTCTTCATTAGAATCCTCCTTATAAATAAATATATCTTCAACATTAACATTAAAATACCTAGCAATCTTAATTGCTAAAGTAACAGATGGTGAATAATCACCACGTTCAATTAAACTAATTGTTTGTCTACTTACACCGACACAACTTCCAAAATCTTGTTGATTTATATTGGCTTTAACTCTATACTCTTTAAGATTATTAATTAACATTATTAACCCAATAAACTTGATAAAAGTAGTATTCCCATAGCCAAAGCATTATGGAATGAATGACAGAACATATTACTACAAATATTATTAGTTTTAGTATAGATGTACGCTAAGAAACCACCAAGAAGTGAATATGGAATTGTAAGAAAAACAAATGAAATAAGAGATGCCTCACTCATAGTATGAACCATACCAAAGATAAGAGCAGAAACAATAACAAAAACCTTATCGTTTTTAATTAATCTTCTAAAACATCCTCTAAAAACAATTTCCTCAACAATAGGTGCCCAAACAACTGCTAAAGGTATTGTAAACCAAAAAGGCATTGCTTCAATATTTTGTTGATTTACAGAATTTCCTAATTTCAAAACAACAGAAGCAATTATGTTTGCTGAGATGTAGAAAATATACATAATCCCTAATTTAGGGAAAATATAAGACATATAAGATTTAAAATTAACCCTAAATGCATAAAAATCTCTTTTTAAATGATCTTTAAATAATACAAGACATACAATTAAAATAAATAAATGAACAATAATTGCTTTTAAATATCCTTTTGGAATTGGTAAGATATCAGGGAAAAGCATTAAAAGAAAGTAAACAGCAGCAACAATAATACCTGATACTAAACATTTATTGCTCAAATCACATCTGTCTAAAACAGTAATTTTTTTATTAGTATTTTTTCTAACACTTTCCTTTGTTTTTTTAGTTTTCAAAATTAAAATAATATTAACAATCATTAACACTATAATTAAATCTTGAATAGAACATAAAATAGACGCAATAGATAGTATTAAAACTAATATTTTCTTAGAACTAAGCTTATCTTTAATCGCAATAATTAAAATAACTAATCCTAAAATAGTACAAACTCCACTCATAGCAGGGATTATAGACGTATTGCTAAAAGTAGAAATAACCTTATCAGAAAGATTTCCATATAAAGATTGTGCGTTATTAATAATAGTCTGTCTGATAGTCTCCGCATTCAAAAATGAGTAAATTGATAATAACATTTGAATAATCGATGATGTAATAAAATAAATTCTTTTCTTTTTCATATATACCTCCAATGACAAATAAACTTGTCAAAAACAATTATACCAATGACAAATAAAGTTGTCAATAGAAAAAATAAAAAAATTATCAATAAATGACAATATTTGTATAGAATAATATATCTTTGTGGTATAATTGTTAAAGAAAGTAGTGGTAATATGAAAAAAAGAAGAATAAAAAAATCTGTTATAAAAAAAGGAATAATAGGCCTAATAATATTACTTGCATTAATTTTACTTTTAATAATAAAAACAGTTAGATATCACAATACAAATGAATACAAATTAAAACAAATAGGATATAACAAAGAAGAAATACAAACAATAAAACCAATATCAGAAGAAAACATGACATATATACTAAATAACGAATATAATGAAAAAATAGATGATATAATAAAACAAAAATATTACATAGATAAAAATTTAGAAAGATATATAAACTATCAAAAACAAACAAATAATGAAAACATTGAACAGGTTGTAGCAATAGTAAACGTAAATAAAGATAAAGAAGAATACAAAGAAACAAAAAAGGCAGATTTAAGTAAAAAAGAACTTGTATTAGTTAATAAATATAATTATTTAGATAAAGACTACAAACCAGAAAATATAAT
Source organism: uncultured Caryophanales bacterium (assembly GCA_947168965.1). GTDB lineage: Bacteria > Bacillota_I > Bacilli_A > RF39 > UBA660 > UBA3631. The sequence continues at coordinate 36,607 of CAMVNW010000001.1, read as the reverse complement.
TAATATATCAAACTGGTATGCATACGATGGAAACGAAACATCAAAAGAAATATTAGATAAATACATAGAAATGCATGAAGCAGCAAAACAAGACGGAATAAACCTTATTATATCATCGGCATATAGAGACTACGATAATCAACAAGAAACATATGAATACTATAAGAGAGAAAATGGAGAAGAATATGCAAGAAAATATGCATCACTACCAGGATACTCAGAACATCAAACAGGATTAGCATTTGATATATTAACACTAGGAGTTTTAACAGATGAATTCGATAAAACAAAAGAATATGAATGGCTAATTAATAATTCATATAAATATGGATTTATATTGAGATATCCAAAAGGAAAAGAAAACATAACAGGATATGATTATGAATCATGGCATTATAGATACGTAGGAATCGAGCCTGCAAAAACAATACATGATGAAAATATAACATTCGATGAATATTACGCTTACTACATAGAAAAATAGGTGAAACAATGACAGGACTTACAACAAAACAAATAGAAGAGAGAATAAAAAAAGGGCAAGTAAACTATAATACAACAATAAAAACAAAAAGTGTAAAAGAAATATTTAGGACAAATATATGTACATTATTTAATTTCCTAAATCTTTTTTTAGCATATCTAATATTAATCGCAGGAGCATATAAAAATCTATTATTCTTAGGAACAATATTTTGTAATACATTTATAGGAATAATACAAGAACTAAGGAGTAAAAAAATAATAGACAACCTATCTTTAATAGCAGCAGTAAAAGCAAAAGTATTAAGAAACGACAAACAACAAGATATAGAAATAAACGAGATAGTTATAGATGACATACTAGTACTAGAAACAGGAAATCAGATAGTAACAGACTCAGTTATAAAAGAAGGAAAAATAGAAGTAAATGAAGCACTAATAACAGGAGAAATAAACCCTATAACAAAAACAAAAGGTGACGAATTATTATCTGGAAGCTATGTAGTTAGTGGACAAGCATTAGCACAAGTAGTGCACGTAGGTGAGGAAAACTATACATATAAGATTTCAAAAGATGCGAAATACATTAAACCAATAGGATCAGAAATAATGAAATCATTAAAAAAAATAATAAAACTAATCTCATACATAATAATACCAATCGGAATATTATTTTTTATGAAACAGATGAATGTATCAAATCAAATAGACAAAAGTATAGTTAATACAGTAGCAGCATTAATCGCAATAATACCAGATGGATTAATGCTTCTAACAAGTACAGTTATGGCTATAAGCGTAATAAAACTATCAAAATACAATGTATTAATACAAGAAATGTATTGTATAGAAAACCTAGCACGAGTAGATACGATATGCTTTGACAAAACAGGAACACTTACAAAAGGAAAAATGCAAGTAACAAAGTATGTATCATTTAATAAAAAAAACATAGAAGATATAATAAAAGAAATTTGCTACAATTTAGATAATCACAACGCAACAATGAACGCCTTAATAGATAAATATGGAAAAAAGAATAACTATAAAGTATTAGAAACAATACCATTTAAATCAGAAAAAAAATGGTCAGGATTAACATTTGAAAATATTGGTTCCTATATAATTGGTGCACCAGAAATGATAACAAAAGATAAAAAAATACTAGATGAAATAGAACAATACGAAAGTGAAAGCAGAGTAATATTATTAGCACATTCAAACGAAAAATTTATAAATCAAGAATTACCAAAAAATATAGAACCACTTGGTATATTTTTAATAGACGATATAATAAGAGAAGAAGCAAAAGATACAATCAATTTCTTTGAAGAAAATGACGTAGAAGTAAAAATAATATCAGGAGATAATCCTAAAACAGTTTCAAAAATAGCAAAAAAATTAAATCTTTCATTTTGGGATAAATATATAGATACAACAAATTTAAGTGAAGAAGAATTAAAAGAAGCAGCTACAAAATATAATATTTTTGGAAGAGTAACACCATATGGAAAAAAAATACTAGTTAACTCACTTCAAGAACATAAACACACTGTTGCAATGACAGGAGATGGAGTAAACGACGTACTTGCACTTAAACAGGCAGATTGCGCAATAGCAGTAGCATCAGGAACAGAAGCAGCAAGAAACGTGTCGCAACTAGTTCTAATGGATTCAAATTTTAACTCAATACCTAAAATAGTAAAAGAAGGAAGAAGAACAATAAATAATATAGAAAGATCAGCATCATTATTTATAACAAAAACATTATATGCATTACTACTTCTAACACTATTTATGTTTGTCGATAGATCATATCCATTCATACCAATCCAATTAACACTTACAAGTGTATTTACAATAGGGATACCAGCATTTATCTTAGCCCTAGAAGATAATAATGAAAGAGTAAAAGGAAATTTCTTAATGAATGTAACAAGCGTAGCATTCCCAACTGCAATTACTATTATTTTTAACGTTATACTAATACTAATAACTGCAGAAATAACAAATATATCAAATCAAGATATTTCAACATTAGCAGTACTCCTTCTAGCAACAACAGGATTTATGCATATATATAGAATATCATATCCATTAAACTTAGTAAGAAGAGTACTATTAATTACGATGATTACATCATTCTTAATTGCAGTATTCGGCTTTGAAAAACTATTCTCATTATCAATAATAAATAGAGAACTAACCGCAATGTATTTGATACTAGGATTATTCTCATACTTATTCTTTAGTATAATCACAAAAATATTTGAAAAATACATATATAAAATAAAAATAAGGAAAAGAATATGAAATATATAATTGACAATAAAGAATATGAAGTAGTAATAATCAAAAAAAATAATAAAAATACATATTTAAGAGTAAAAGAAGATTTGAAAATATATGTAACAACAAATCACTTCACATCTAAAACAAGTATAAAAAACTTATTAGATAATAATATAGACGCAATAAAAAAAATGATAAACTCACAAGTAAAACAAAATAAAAAGAAAGACTTCTTTTATTATCTAGGAAATAGTTATGAAGTATTTATAGATGAAGTAGATGAAATAAAATTTTTAGACGACGCAATATTTGTACCATCAGAAGAATACCTAAATAAATGGTTAAAAAATGAAATAAAAAGAATATTCAAAGAAAGACTGGACTATAACTATAATAGATATAATGAAAAAATACCATATCCAAAATTAAAAATAAGAACAATGAGTTCAAGATGGGGAGTTTGTAACATTAGAGATAATTCAGTAACACTAAATACTAAACTAATAGAGTATGAAATAGATAAACTAGATTACGTAATAATACATGAATTATCACACTTTATACATTTTAATCATTCAAAAGAATTTTGGGAACAAGTATCAAAGTACACCCCTAATTATAAACAAATGAGAAAAGATCTTAAAGAATAAATTCGACAAAAAAAACATAGAAAATCATCTATAATAAAATAGGTGATTTTTTATGAAAGTAAAAATATTTGATGAAATGCATGAACTTGACTTAGAAGCATCAGTTAATAAATTTTTAAGTGAACTAGATGGTGACGTAATAGACATTAAATATCAAGTAGGAGTAAGCATATTCTCAGAAGAACAAATATATTGTTTCTCAGCAATGGTAATTTATAATAAAGAATAACTTGACAACATAAAAAATATGTGTTAAACTATGCGCTCATAAAAAAAAGGGAGAGAATAAAAATGACATTAAATTATCAAAAGATGAAAGATTATTTAGACAAGAGATTCGAATATTTTGAAGGAAAAACAAAAGGATTTTACTTTAATGAATTAGGACAAGTAGTTGCAACAAAGGATAAAAAAGTAATAACTGCATTCTATGAAAGAATAGATAATACAAATCAAAAACCAAGCCTATATAAAGTATCGGTAATAAAGAGTCTATATGTAGGAAAGGATGACGATAAAAAAGTAATAGATGCAATGTACATTGAAAAAAAATTACAAAATAAAAATGACATAAACGTAAACAATAACTTTGCGCCAGCAGCGTATCATAACGAAGAATTAAATAATGAAAAAATAGGAGCAATTGGAATTGCACTAAAAGGTAAATCAAATAAAATGCATTTTATAAATGAAGAATTAGATATAGAAATACCTAAAAAAGAATTCCAAGAAAGAAATCTTTTTACACTATATGGAGTATACTTATTAAACTTGAAAACAAAATATAAGACAAATAAATTAGATTATGAAAAAGTATCAGAGTATTATGAAACAGAAAAAGAAGAATTAAATTCTAACAATTCATATCTTATAAAAAAATATGGAATGCCATATATAGAAGAAAGACAACATCAATCATATGATGGACTAATGCATCCTATTATCAGAAAAACACAATCAGATATTTCAAAACAAATAAAAGAACAACTAACTCCTAAAATAAATAGTCGAATAAATATTGATTTAGAAAAAGAAAAAGTAAAAAAGAAAGCAATTTAATCTTGGTTAATTGCCTTTTTTTTAGTATAATTAAAAAGAGGTGTTTTAAATGGAAAAACAAAACAATAAAATAACAAGTAGAGATGTTGATTTTGCTAAATGGTATACAGACATAGTACGTGCTGCTAATCTTGCTGACTATACATCAGTAAAAGGATGTATAGCTATAGAACCAAATGGATATGCAATATGGGAGCGTATGCAAGAAATATTAGATAAAGAATTTAAAAAGCTTGGACACGTAAACTGTCAGATGCCATTGTTAATTCCAGAAAACTTATTAAATAAAGAAAAAGATTTAGTAGAAGGCTTCGCACCAGAAGTTGCTTGGGTAACTCAAGGTGGACAAAAAGAATTAGAAGAAAGATTATGTATTAGACCAACAAGTGAAACATTATTCTGCGATTATTATAAAAATCATGTAAAGTCACATAGAGATTTACCAAAACTTTATAATCAATGGTGTAATGTACTACGTTGGGAAAAAGAAACAAGACCATTCTTAAGATCAAGAGAATTCTTGTGGCAAGAAGGACATACAATACATGCAAGTGAAGAAGAAGCAAAACAAGAAACAAATCAAATGTTGGAAGTTTACTATAATTTCTTTAATGATATTTTAGCTATACCATCAATAAAAGGAAGAAAAACAGAAAAAGAAAAATTTGCAGGAGCAGAATATACATTAACTAATGAAGCATTAATGTATAATGGTGTGGCACTTCAATCAAGTACATCACATTACTTTGGTCAAAAATTTTCTAAAGCATATGATGTAAAATTTACTAATAAAGATAATAAAGAAGAATATGTATATCAAACATCTTGGGGAACAACAACAAGAATGATAGGAGCACTTATAATGGTACATAGCGATGACTATGGACTAGTGTTACCTCCAAGAATAGCGCCAAAACAAGTAGTTATTGTACCAATTGGAACAAGTGATGAAGTAATAAATCTTTCAAATAAAATAAACAAAGAATTATTAGAAAATAATATAACATCTTATATAGATAATTCAGAAAAATCACCAGGATATAAATTTGCAGAAGCAGAAGTAAACGGAATACCAGTAAGAATAGAAATAGGAGCGCGTGACTTAGAACAAAATAAAATAACATTCGCACGTCGTGATACAAGAGAAAAACTAACAGAAAATAAAGATATAAATATAGTTGAATATACAAAAAATCTATTAGAAACAATACAAAAAGATATGTATGAAAGAGCCTTAAAAAGAAGAAATGAATTAACATTCGAAGCACATAATATGAGTGATATAGAAAATATACTAAATACTCAACCAGGATTCATTCACGCAATGTGGTGTGGTGACGAAGAATGTGAATTAAAAATAAAAGAAATAAAAGGCTGCAAATCAAGATGTATTACAGATGAACCAGCAATAGATACAAAATGTGTATGTTGTGGGCGTGATGCAAAACATCATGTAATATGGGGTATACAATATTAAGTGGAGAAATCCACTTTTTATTATAAAAAAATTAGTCATTTTTGACTAATTCGATTGCTTGTGATTCATCATCAGCCCAATCTTTCAACGCATAATCCCAATCAATAGGAATAACATCCTTTAAGGCATCATCCGCAGTGATTACTTCTCTAGCTACTGAAAAGAATCCTTTAGGAAGCTTTTTAATATTATTATCCATCAAATCACTCCTTAAATAAAAATAACATATAATTAATTAAAATTATACGTATTAAAAATAGATTTGTCAATTATAGACTATAAATTACTAGTAATAATTTTGATTTTTTTGTCTAATTCCAAATTAATTATTAAATACAATAAATCATTTATGTATTTTTGTTTCAACTTTCCTAGAACATAGAAATCTATTTTACTTTTGTTAAAATAATGAGCTTGATCCGCCTTTATATATGAATCCTTCTTTAAATTTTTTTGATTCATTGAATCAATTGGTAGTTCCATATTTTCTTTATATTTTAATTTTTTAATTTTATGCTTTTTGTTTTTAAAACTAGAGATAGCAGCAGCAACCATATCATAATCTAACCCTGAAATAACTCCCTTTTCATCATCAATAACAACAAATGAGTGCTCATTAACAATTCCACCGCCTTCACCAATATATTTATTTACAACTATAATATCACCTAATTTACACATATCAAAACTCCTTTCAAAACGCAAATACAAAAATTGCTCAGAAAAACCATATCAAAAAAGGATATTCTAGTGCAAATGAGCCTTTTTCAAAAACTCCTAAAAAAACATGAAAAAAATTAAAATCTTCATAGACAAAAATGAAAATAGGTATATAAAAATGACACAGATTTTAAACAAAACATAAATTGCAAAAAAAATTAAAAAGAATAATTATATTGAAAAAAACCACTATCTTTGATAAAATTACTATAGGTGGTAATATGCAAAACTTAAGTAGACTAGAACTAATAACATCAAAAGAAATAATAGAAAAAATAAAAGAAAAAAACATACTTCTAATAGGACTAGGAGGAGTAGGTGGATACACATTCGAATCATTAGTTAGAAGTGGAATAGAGTCTATCACAATAGTAGATGGAGACACATTTGAAGAATCAAACCTAAATAGACAAGTGTTATCACTAATATCAACAATAAACAAAAACAAAACAGACGTTGCAGAACAAAGAGCTAAAGAAATAAATCCAAATATTAAAATAAAAAAAATAACAAAGATATTAACAAAAGAAAATATAAAAGAAATTAACTTCAAAGAATACGACTATGTAATAGATGCGTGTGACACGATGGATATAAAAAAAGAACTAATAAAAATCACAACAAAAAATAATATTAAATTTATATCAAGTATGGGAACAGGAAATAAATTCCACCCAGAACTATTAGAAATCACAACACTAGACAAAACAGAATATGATCCAATTGCTAAAATATTAAGAAAATATGTAAAAGAAGAAAAAATAAATAAAAAAATAAAAGTAGTCGCATCAAAAGAAAAACCAATAAAAACAAATGTAAAGACAATAGGTTCAAATGCATTCGTCCCAGCTACTGCAGGAATGCTTTTAACAAGCTACATAATAAATGATATAGTAGGTGAATTATGAAAATATATGATATAACAAAGTGTACTAGTGGAAATGTCCTAGGAATAGGAGTAGATGAAAAAATATCAGAAATATTAGAACACAACAATCTAGTAACAAACTGTAATTTATTAAACTCATATACAAAAGGGACAAATGAAAAACAAACAAAAAAACAAAGATTAAAAAGAATAAGAATAAAAAAATTAAGAAAAGTATTTAAATATAAAAAAGTAGACTTTATATTATGCAATATAGATGAAGTAAGAAAGTATCTAAAAACATTTATAAAAGACAGTATATATATAAATAAAGACATGTTATATATATATAATATAAAAGATGAAGACCTAAAACAAGAACTAATAAAAAAATATAAAAGATATAACACAATAGTAGAAGAAATAAAAGACGGAAAAACAACAATACTAAAAATAGATAATAAAAAATCAAAAACAAATATAATAAAAGATATTTTTTATTTAATAGTAGATACATTAATACAATTATTTAATTTAATAAGTGATTTATTATTAAATTAGAAAGGATAAAAATGAAAAATAAGGGATTTACTTTAATAGAATTATTAGGAGTAATAGTATTATTAGCAGCACTTGTTATAGTCTCATTTCCACCATTATTAAAACAAATAAAAAGTGCAAAAGAAGGTATAAAAGAAGGGACCAAAACACTAATAATAGATGCAGCAAAAGACTACTATGAAGACAATAAGAATAATTATATAGAAAGAGAAGGAATGACATACTGTATAAATATAGCGACATTAACAGAAGAAAATTACTTAAATCCAAAACTTAAAGATGAAAATCTAAACAACATAGACACAACAAAAAAAGTAAAATTATCATATCACAACAATAATTTTAATTACGAAATAACAGACGAATGTGAAGAATAGCAGGTGAATCATGAAAAAAATAATAACAATATCTTTAACACTATTCCTATTAACAGGATGTGGTAACACAATAACATGTAAAACAAAAAAAGACGACATCAGTGAAATATATAAAATAAAATATAGTGAAAACACTATAACAGACATTAAAACATTTAAAACATATAAATTTAATTCCAAAGAAGAATTTAAAAACTTTGAACCAATGATGATATACTATACAAAAACAAATGAAAATATCGAATCAACATATAAAAAGAAACACATGAAATATGTATTAAAACAAGTATATAATATAGAAAACTTAAGTGATGAAGAATTAAAACAATATGGATTAAGTAAAAATAAAGAAGAACTAATAAATAATTTAAAAAATAGTGGTTTAAGTTGCAAATAATTTATTAAAAAATAGTAATAATCTTTACTATTTTTTGTATGATAAAAATTATATTAAATTTGAACAAAAACATTGACATACGTTTGTTCGTATGATATATTATTCTCATAAAGAAAAACAGATAATCAAAGGAGAAGATATATTTGAAAGAAGAAACAAAACATATAAAATTAATGAAAGCACATGATAATAATATTAAAATATCAGATATGAATTTAAAAGATAAATTCACTGAATTTGAAAATTCAAAACTAAATGAAAGTGAAACTTTATTATATGAAATAAATACAAAGCCTACAAGATTTAAAAGATATTCAAGAGGACAAATAGTTAGAGTTAAATTTGGCGTTAATATTGGAAGTGAATTTTCTGGTGATCATTATGCTATTGTTATATCGAAAAAAGATACGATGAATAATCCAGTATTGCATGTCATACCAATAACATCAAAAAAACATAATTATAATATAGAGTTAGATAATATATTGTATGATGAAGAAAAAATAAACGAATTAACATATTTATTATCAAAGGAAAGCGATGATAATACCAAAAAAATAAAAAAATGTTTGAAATATTATAGCAATAGAAAAGGAAAAATGTCTTATGCATGTATTAAACATTTAAAAACAATAAGTAAGTTATCAATTTGTAAGCCGATTAATGAATTTGATTACATAGACAAGATAAAAATTTCAAATGATCTATTAAGAGTAATAGATGAAGAAATAGTAAAAGAATACACTTTACTGTAAAGTTGTAATCAAATTGTATAAAAATATTTGACATACATAAAATAATAATGTAGAATATAGATACAAGAGCAGAAATGCTTTTTACGGTATTGTTATATATACAATACTATGACAAGTGTCGTTAGACATTCTACAAAGCACCTTTATTGGTGCTTTTTATATAATAAAAATAATTTATTAAAAAATAGTAATAATCTTTACTATTTTTTTTAATTAATTTATAATAATTATATGTGTAAAAAATAAGGTGATAGTATGTATTTAAAAAAGATAATTGCGCAAGGATTTAAATCATTTGCAGATAAAATTACAATAGACTTAGAAAATAATATAACAGGAATAGTAGGTCCAAATGGATCAGGTAAAAGTAATGTAGTAGACGCAATAAGATGGGTACTTGGAGAACAATCAGTAAAATCACTTAGAGGTGACGGAAACATGACTGATGTAATCTTCCAAGGAAGCAAATCAAGAAGCGCATCAAATGTCGCATCAGTAACATTAATATTTGATAATACAGATCACTATATAAACTTAAACTTTTCAGAAATATCAATAAAAAGAAGAGTATATAGAGACGGTACAAATGAGTATTATTTAAACAACGAACAATGTAGACTAAAAGATATAACAAATATACTCCTAGATAGTGGTATGGCAAAAGAATCATTTAATATTATTTCACAAGGACAAATAGAAGAAATAATATCAGCACGTCCTACAGATAGAAGAGTAATGATAGAAGAAGCAGCAAGCGTACTAAAATATAAACATAGAAAAGAAGACGCATTAAAAAAATTAGAAAAAACAAACAATAATATAAGTAGAGTTAATGACATAATTAAAGAATTAGAAACAAGAGTAGAACCGTTAAAAATAGAAAAAGATAAAGCACTTAAACATATAGATTTAAAAGAAGAATTAGAAAGTATAGAAATAGCTTTAATTTCAAGTGATATAACAAATTTAAACTATAAATATCAAGATAATAAATCAAAAATAGAAGTATTAAATAAAGAATTAATCACTATAACAACATCCAATAGCACTAACGAAACAAAACTATTAGAATACAAAGTAAAACAAAACGACATAGAAAATAAAATAAAAGAAGAACAAAACAGACTATTAGAACTAACAGAATTATCAGAAAAATTAAACAGTAGAAAAAAGATAATATTAGAAAGACAAAAATACGAAGTAAATGATTCAAAATTACATGAAAATCTAGTGAATCTAAAAGAACAAGAATTAAAACTAGAAAATGAAATAAATCTATTAAAATTAGAACTAAATAATAATAAACAAGAACTAGATAATAAAGAAAAACAAATAAACGAAAAAGAACAAGAACTTGCTGTAATAAAATCTAATAAATCAACATTAAATAATAAATTATCAAACGAATACAGAAACAACCTAAACACTAAACAAAAAATTCAAAGTTTAAAAGAAACAATTGAAAGTAATAACTCATTACCACAAGCAGTAAGAAACATACTTAATAATCCAAAATTAACAGGAATACATAATATAATAGGAAATTTAATAGAAGTAGAAGAAAAATATCAAAAAGCAATATCGACAAGTCTTGGGACTAGTACAAACAACATAGTAGTAGATAATGAATTATCAGCAAAAGAAGCAATAAACTACTTAAAACAAAATAATTTAGGTAGAGCGACATTCTTCCCATTATCCGTAATAAAAGAAAAACAAATAAGTGAAGCAGATAAATATATACTTAATGAATCTGGATGTATAGATGTTGCGTCAAACTTAGTAAAATACGATAAAACATATAAAAATATAGTAGAAAATCAATTAGGAAATATAATAGTAGTAGATAATATTGATACAGCAAACAGATTAAGTAAAAAATTAAACTACAGATATAGAATAGTAACACTAGATGGAGAAATATTACACGTTGGTGGATCAATAACAGGAGGAAATACAAAACAAAAAGACAACGTCATATCATTAAAATATGAATTAGAAAATACAATTCAAAAACAAAAACAAATAGAATTAAATATCAAAGAAATAGAAAACAGAATTAATGAAAATGACTATAATATGAAATCAAAAGAAGACGAATTATATTTACTAAACAAAGAAAGAATAAATCTACAAGAACTAATAAATAATAAAGAAAAACAAGAAAAAGAACTAGAGAAAAATATAGAAGAAATAACTCAAGACATAAATGGAACAAAAAATATACTTGAAGGTAAATTAACAGAAGAAGAAGAAAATATATTAAAAGAATACTATGAATCAATAAAGAAAAAAGATGAAGTAGCAAATAACATAAGCATTTTAGAAGATGAAAAACACGACTTAGAAGAACAACAACAACAATTTGAACATCAAGTAAAAAAGGAAAACACACTATATAATACAAAAAATAAAGAACTAAAAGACTTAGAAATAGAAACAAATAGACTTGATGTAAAACTTGATACACTTTTAAATACATTAACAGAAACTTACAATATGACATATGAAAAAGCTACAAGTTTATATAAACTAGAATTAGATGAAGATTTAGCTCGAACAAAAGTAAATACATTAAAAAGAGAACTAAAAGAAATTGGAGACGTAAACTTAAATGCTCCAAAAGAATATGAAGAAATAAGTACACGTTATGAATTCCTAATAACACAAAGAGAAGACTTGGTAAACGCAGAAAACACATTACTAGATATAATAAAAGAAATGGATACAGTAATGACAAGAGAATTCAGTAAAACATTTGAAATAATAAATAAAAATTTCGATGAAACATTTAAAGAACTATTTAGAGGAGGATCGGCATCACTTAAACTAACAGATCCACAAAACTTACTAGAAACAGGAATAGAAATAGTCGCATCACCTCCTGGAAAAAAACTAAAAAACTTATCCTTATTATCAGGAGGAGAAAAAACATTTACAGCCATATCTTTATTATTCGCAATACTAAAATCACGTCCAGTACCATTCTGTGTACTAGATGAAGTAGAAGCTGCTCTAGACGAAGTAAATGTAGATAGCTTTGGTAAATATGTAAAACGTTTGCAAAAAAATTCGCAATTTATAATAATAACACATAAGAAAAAAACAATGGAATATGCAAACACATTATACGGAATAACAATGCAAGAATCAGGAGTATCAAAACTAGTAAGTGTTAGATTAGAAGAAATAAAAAATTAGAAAAAAACAAAATAAAACACCAATACAATAATTGGTGCTTTATTATAGAAAAATATATAATTTCACAAAAAATACAAAATAACATGTATAATTATATATAGAGGTGATTTCATGAAAATACTAATAGTAGATGATGAAAAAGGAATAAGAGAAGTAATAAAAGAATACTGCTTACTAGAAAACTATGAAGTAATAGAAGCAGAAAATGGAATAGAAGCAATAGAAAAAGTAAAAGAAAATAATATAGATATAATAGTACTAGATATAATGATGCCAAAACTAGATGGCTATAGTGCATTAAAAGAAATAAAACAAATAAAAAATGTTCCAGTGATACTATTGTCAGCTAGAAAAGAAGAATTTGATAAACTAATGGGATTTAATCTAGGAACAGATGATTACTTAACAAAACCTTTTTCACCAAGAGAACTAATCGCAAGAATAAAAGCAATTCTTAAAAGAACAAATAACGAAACAGATGAATTTATATTAGATACATTAAAAATAGACTTCAAAGGACATACAGTATCAATAGATAATCAAGAAATTAAACTGACACCAAAAGAATATGAACTCTTATCATACTTTATAAAAAATCCAAATATCGCATTATCAAGAGAACAATTATTAAGTAAAATTTGGGGGTACGATTTCTTTGGGGACGATAGAACAATAGATACACATATAAAAATGTTAAGGAATAACCTAAAACAATATAGAAATTTAATTGTAACAGTAAGAGGAATGGGATATAAATTTGAAAGCAAAAAGTAATTTAAGATATAAAATTTGGCTATATTTAATAGTATTTTCATTGAGTATTCTGATACTATTATGGTTATTCCAAGTAATATTTTTAAATGGTTACTATAAATGGTATAAAACAAGAGAACTAATAAGTACAGCACAAAACATAACAGAAACGTATAGTGAAGAAAACTACGAAGTACTTGATGACATATCACATAAAGATAGTGTCTGTATAGAATTAGTAAAAGATAATAAACTAATATACATTTCAAACCTATTTAATAAAGGATGTATGGCAACAACACAAGAACCATACAAAGAAGACTTTATTGACTCAAATGACTCATCAGCACGATATACATTAAAAAATCCAAGATTCAATAACGAAACATTAGTTTTAGCATTTAAACTTAATAATAACACACACCTTTTTGTTAGTGCATCACTAGAACCAATAGACGCAACAGTAACAATACTAAGAAGTCAATTGTTCTATATAACATTAATAGTAATACTTTTATCATTATTAGTTTCATACTTTATATCAAGAATTATATCAAATCCAATAATAAAAATGAAAAACAAAGCACAAGAACTAGCGCGAGGAAACTATAATATTACTTTTGAAAATAGTGAAATAGAAGAAATAAATGAACTATCAAAGACATTAAATTATGCATGTAACGAATTAGAAAAAACAGAAGACTTAAGAAGAGAATTAATGGCAAACGTTTCACACGATTTAAAAACACCATTAACAATGATAAAAGCATACGCAGAATTGATTAGAGACGTAACACATAAAGACAAAGAAAAAATGGATAAAAACCTAAACACAATAATAGAAGAAACAGATAGACTAAATGTGTTAGTAAACGACATCTTAGAATTATCAAAAATAAAAGCAAACGCTACACCATTAGAAATAGAAGAATTTGATCTAAATGAATTAATGCATACAATAATAAGTAGATATGAAATATATATCGAAAAAGAAAACTACAATATAGAATATAAAGAAAAACCTAATACAATGATTAAAGCAGATAAAAAAAGAATAGAACAAGTAATATATAACTTGATAAATAACGCAATTAACTATACAGGTGATGACAAAAAAGTAATAATAAATATAAAAGAAGAAAAACAGAACATAAGAGTAGAAATAAAAGACACAGGAAAAGGAATAAATAAAAAAGATTTGGAATATATCTGGGATAAATATTATAAAGTAGACAAAACACATAGAAGAGTACAAGTTGGCTCTGGAATAGGATTATCAATAGTAAAAAATATATTAATAAGCCATAACTTCGAATATGGAGTAGAAACAAAAATAAACAAGGGCACAACATTTTATTTTATAATACCAAAAAACGACTAATCAGTCGTTTTTTCTATATATTTTCCTTGATAAGAATTACGTCTAACAAGTTCCTTATCAATTTCATTTAAAACACAAAATTTCTTTAGTAGCCAATCCGGTTCAATCAAATCTTCCTTCTTAGGATCCCCAGTAATACGATTAATAACAATTTCAGGTCTTAATAACTCTAATTGATCACAAACAATATTAACATATTCATCACGCGTTAATATATGAAATGGATTATTAATATACATCCTAGCCAAAAGAGTATTACGAACAACATGAAGCATGTGAATTTTAACACCCTGAATATCCAACTTATTAATATGTCTAACAGTATCAAGCATCATCTCATGAGTTTCACCAGGTAGTCCATTAATAATATGTACAACAACATTAATATTGCGTTCACGTAACTTTTTAACCATATCATCAAAACATTTTAAAGTATGACATCTATTAATAAGTTTAGTAGTAGATTCATGAATAGTTTGCAAACCCAATTCAACAGTCAAAAAAGTCCTTTTATTTAAATCATCTAAATACTCTAAACATTCATCACTTATTGAATCAGGACGTGTCGCAATAGATAATCCAATAACATCAGGAAGAGCTAAAATAGTTTCATATTTTTCTCTTAAAACAGAAACATCTGCATAAGTATTAGTTCTTGCTTGAAAATAACCAATATATTTGCCAGACCATTTTTTATTCATCATCTCTTTAACAGAATTAAACTGCTTAATCAAATCATCACATGATCTGCCAGCAAATTCACCGCTACCAAGGGGAGAACAATAAATACAACCATTCTTACCCAATGTGCCATCAATATTAGGACAACTAAATCCACCATTTAAACTAATTTTAAAAACCTTGCACCCAAACTTATGCTTATAAAAATAATCAAGAGTATGGTATCTTTTATTAGAATCACTATATAAAAACATAAATCCTCCAAAAGAAAAAAGATTAAATTAATCTCATTTCGTTTTCAGTAAAAAATGGTTTATCCTTATTAATCCTATCATAGAATAAAATCCCATCCAAATGATCAATCTCATGTTGAAAAGCAATAGCTAAATCCTCACGAGCACGAACACGAATTTTATTACCATCCTCATCATAACCCTCAACAGTAACACGAGCATGTCTTGGAACATGACCCTCAACCTCACGGTTAACACTTAAGCATCCTTCGCCAGCCTCAGCAGCAATCATTTCCTCAGAACTACTTACAATTTTTGGATTAATAAAAACATAATTATCGAATTTACCATCCTCATATTCATGTACAATAACAATAATACGTTTATTTATACCAAGTTGAGGATAAGCAAGTCCCATACCAGGACGTAAATCATACTTTTTTTCATATTCCTCAATTTGACTATATGTTAAATGATCAATAATTCTTTGAATTAATTTTTTGTCATCACGTGATAGTGGAAACTCCACTTCTGTAGATTTAGCTCTTAAATGTTTATCTTTTTCATCTAAAATATTTAATTTCTTAAACATAAAATCACCTCACGCATTAGATTTTACCACAAAAAATAAATAAAGTAAACAAAACAGTAAATAATAAAAAGGGTGAACTATGAAAACAATATTATATACAGGAGCAACAAGTGGAATAGCAAAAGAAGTAATAAAAAAAATAAAGAAAAAATATAAAATATACTTAGGAGTACATACAAATAAACAACTAGAATTATTGAAAGAAAAATATAAAAAAGATAAAAACATAAAAGTAATAAAACTAGACTTATTGAATAAAAAAGACATAGAACAAATAAAGACACTAGACATAGATATACTCTTAAGTAATGCCGCAATAGGATACGGAGGTTCAATAGCTGAAATAGACATAAAAAAATTAAAAGAAATATATGAAATAAATGTATTTAAGAATATAGAATTAATACAAATAGTATTAAAAAATATGATAAAAAAAGGTAGCGGTAAAGTAATA
This sequence comes from uncultured Caryophanales bacterium, assembly GCA_947168965.1. Taxonomy (GTDB): domain Bacteria; phylum Bacillota_I; class Bacilli_A; order RF39; family UBA660; genus UBA3631. The sequence continues at coordinate 19,673 of CAMVNW010000001.1, read as the reverse complement.
ATAATATCATCATTATCAGGATTAATGCCAATGAAATTTATGGGTCCATATTCATCATCAAAAGCAAGTCTTATAAGACTAACACAAGTACTAAAAAAAGAAATAAAACTAATAAATAAAAACATAAAAATTAAATTAGTATTGCCAGGAATGTACAAAACAGGATTTAATCAAATAATGATAGAAGATAAATATGACTGGATGGAAATAGAATCATATTTTCAAAACCAAATAAAAAAAATCAGAAAAAAAGAAACATTATTTTGGACACTGTTTGAAAAAACAAAACTAAATGGAATAGTAAGAGAAATATTAAAAGCAATAAAAGAAGACAATAAATTTATATATAGCGCTCCAAAATCACAAAGAATAATCTCCAAAATATATGAACTAATAAATGATTAGCTCCTAATAACCTAAAAAAATAAAAAGAATAGGTTATTATAGGAGGTTTTTTTATGTATCATTTTATAGGAATAAAAGGCTCAGGAATGAGTTCACTGGCAATAATAATGAAACAACTAGGAAAAAACGTACAAGGGAGTGATTATAAAACACATTTCTTTACAGAAAAAGGATTAAACGAAAATAATATAAAAATATTAGAATTCGATAAAAACAACATAAAAGAAAATATGATAATAATTAAAGGAAATACATTCAATGATGAAAATATAGAAGTAGAAGAAGCAAAAAAGAAAAACTTAAAAATCTATACTTATCAAGAAATGATTGCGAAAATAACAGATAAATATAATTTAATAACAGTTTCAGGCTGCCATGGAAAAACAACAACATCATCAATGATTTCTCACATATTAGATTCAAACTTCTTAATTGGAGATGGAAGTGGTTCTATAACACAAAGTGACTATTTTGTACTAGAAGCATGTGAATATAAAAAACACTTTTTAAACTATAATCCTAATTACGCAATAATAACCAACATAGATTTAGATCACGTTGATTATTATAAAAATATTGAAGAAGTAGTAGATGCATATCAAGAGTTTATAAAAAAAGCAAACATAGTAATAGCATGCGGAGATGATAACTACACTAAAAAATTAAATCATAAAAAAATATATTACTATGGAATCGAAGAAAAAAACTATTTTCAAGCAAAAAATATAGAGTATAATGATCAAGGAGTAAAATTTGATTTGTACATAGAAAATAAATATATATATCACTTTGAATTACCATTTTATGGTAACCATATGATAGAAAATACACTCGCTGCAATAGCAGTTTCTTATTTAGAAAATATAGATATAGATAATGTATATAAAAAATTAAAAACATTCAAAGGAGCAAAGAGAAGATTCAGCGAAACAAAGGTATTAGATAACATAATAATAGACGATTATGCTCATCACCCAAATGAAATAAAAGCAACAATAGAAGCAGTAAAACAAAAATATCCTAATAAAAAATTAATAGCGATATTTGAGCCCCATACATATTCAAGAACACAAAAATTTTACAAACAAATAATAAAAGAACTAGATAAAGCAGATTATACATATGTGATGGATATATATAAATCTAGAGAAACCCAAGAAGAATATCCAAATATAAACTCAAAAATAATAATTAACGGTCTAAAACAAGGCGAATATTTAAAAAAAGAAGAAATAAAAAAACTAGTAAAACATAACAATTCTGTATTATTATTTATGAGCCCTAATGATTTAAAAATAATAGAAGAAAAATACATAACAGAATATAAAAACAAATTTGACAAAAAATAGTCATTGTGCTAATATATGCAGAAATTGGAGGAACTATGAAAAAGGGGAAAATAAAAGAAATAATAAAGAAAAAACAACTTTATAAAGATTTATTAGCACTCGCAACAGGCGCAGGAATAATAGCCTTAACAGCAAAATCATTTGGAAATCAAAAAAATGAATTTCAAACATATAAAGGAAAAAGAGATTTAAGAGATTACAAAAAAATACTACAAGAAAATAATATAGACTATATAAATTCATACGCAATAGCAGAAGGAGATATAGTAAAAATATATGTAAAAACGAATGGTACGCATATAGTAACACGTCTAAATGCTAATACAATAGATAAAATAACAGAACTATATGAAATGGATAAAGAAGACTTTCTTAGAATGAATAATTTAAAAGAAAATGAAACCCTAAAAACAGGAACAAAATTAAAAATATATTGGTATAAAGAATATGATTTTCTATTAGAAGATTTAGATGAATCAAGCAAATGGATATATCATTATGTAATGCCAGGCGAAACATTATCAGGATTATCAGACTATTATGATATATCAATAGAAGAAATAGAAAAGAATAATAAAGATGAATTAGATGATGGAATGTTATTAGCATATTCAACAATAAAAATTCCTAAAAAAGAAAAAATTAAAAAAAAGGTAAATTAATACTTGCAAACATAATCTTAATATGATACAATTAATTTGCCTGTTTAAATGGCGATGTAGCTCAGCTGGCTAGAGCACCTGGTTCATACCCAGTAGGTCGGTGGTTCGAATCCACTCGTCGCTACCAATAATGAATAGTTCGAACTCTTTAATTAGAGTTCGTTTTTTATATAATAAATAAAAAGGAGACTTTATGACAATAGAAGAAAATATATTGAAAAAAACAGAACCAAATTATGAAAAATTATTAAAATATGGATTTAAAAAAGAACATGATAAATATACATACAAAACAACAATTATGAATGACGAATTTGAAGTGGAAATAACAGTAAAAGAAATATTAGAAGGAAAAGTAATAGACTTAAATACAGAAGAAGAATACACAAATATAAGGTTGGAAAATATAGGAACATATACAAGCAAAGTAAAAGAAGAATATGAAAAAATATTGATAGATATAAAAAACAAATGTTTTGAAAAAAATTATTTTATGTTTCCACAATCAAATAGAATTACAGAATATATAATTAATAAATATAAAGCAGAACCAGAATTTTTATGGAAAAAACTTGACGGAAGTGCAGTATTTAGGAATAAAAATAATAAAAAGTGGTTTGGGATAATAATGGATATAAATAAAAATAAAATAGACAAAGAAAATAAAATTGTAGAAATAATTAATTTAAAAATAGAAGAAAAAGATAAAGAAAAACTACTAAAAATAAATGGATTTTATGAAGCATATCATATGAATAAAAATAAATGGATTTCTATAATCCTAGATGATACAGTATTTGACGAAGAAATAATAAAATTAATAGATAATTCTTATAAACTAATAAATAATTAGCTTATTGACTTATAATGTAAAAATATATAAAATATATATATAGATTAGGTGAGTAAATGAAGAATATAGATTATATGGATATAATAAAATATTATGGAAAAGAAATATTAGAATCAGAAAACTTCAAAAAAGAAAAACAATTCATACAACATGGTAATATAACAGTTTATGAGCATTCAATTGCAGTGGCAATAAAATGCATAAAATTAGCAATCAAACTTAATATACCAGTAGATATAGAAGCATTAGTTAAAGGTTCACTACTTCATGACTATTTTCTATACGATTGGCACGAATCAGATAAGTCACATAGACTACATGGATTCACACATGCAAAAACAGCATTAAAAAATGCAGAAAGAGATTTTAAACTGTCAGAAATAGAAAAAAATATGATTTATTGTCATATGTTTCCATTAAATTTAAGAATACCAAAATATAGAGAAAGTATATTACTTTGTATAGCAGATAAAATAGTCGCAACAAAAGAAACTGTAATGCCATATATTAATATACTAGCAAATTATCAAGAATACTTATACAGGTGATAAAATGACTTTAATTGATTACATAAAAAAATATGGTGACATATCCTTTAAGGAACAAGAATTTAATGAAATAGATAACATAATTTTTTCAATAATTGTATACCTAAATTTCAGTGAAATATTAAAAGAAGATATAAATACTATAGAAAAAGTAGGGAAACAATTTATAGAAAAATATAGTTATTCAGAAATGAAAGAACTTGGATTACCTCAAAAAGATGCATATAATTGTTTGAAAATGATAATAGGAACAGAAAGATATAAAAATGTAGAAATATCAAACTACATATATATAGGAACAGATAAAGAACAGTTCTCAGCAGTTACATTTAAAATAAATAAAAGATTATCCTATATATCATTTGAGGGAACTGATAATCTAATGAGCGGTTGGAAAGAAGACTTCCAATTATCATACATGTATCCAACACTATCACAGATACATGCATTAAACTACGTAAATAAAACAATTAGACTATTTGGCCCAAGAATAATAATAGGTGGACATTCAAAAGGAGGAAATCTAGCCTTAACATCATCTATGGAAGTAAATATATTCAAAAAATTTAAAATAAAACATATATATAATAATGACGGACCAGGATTGAGAAAAAAGGAATATATATCAAAAAAATATAGAAAAATCAGAAAAAAATACACACATATCGTACCATATAACAGTGTAATTGGAATGTTATTAAGAACAGAAAAACATAAAGTAGTTAAATCAAACAGAAAAACAATTTTGTCGCATTATCCTATATCGTGGATTATTAATGACAATCATTTAGAAGAAACAAGTTTAAATATTAAAAGTGTAGAATTAGAAAAAAGTATAATAGAATGGCTTAATAATCATAGTGACTACGAAAGACAATATATGATTGATAATGTCTTTAACATATTTGAAACATGTAATATTAAAGGCACAAGAGATCTAAAAAAAATCAAAAATATAATAAAAATAATAAAAGAATTAAAAAACATAGATAATCAAACAAAAGACTTAGTAATAAGCTTTATAAACTATAATTTTTTCTAAAAAATAATAATATAACATATATAAAACAAAACAAAAATTAAAAAAATTACAAAAAAATTATTGCAATCGACGTGCTGTTATGGTATTATTAAATAGCAGTGGTAATTGCAATAAAAAAATGGACCCTTAGCTCAGTTGGTTAGAGCACGCGGCTCATAACCGTGCGGTCATAGGTTCGAGTCCTATAGGGTCCACCATTTAAATGCAGGTGTGGCGAAATTGGCAGACGCGCTAGACTTAGGATCTAGTGGATATTCCATGGGGGTTCAAGTCCCTTCACCTGCACCATTAAAGAAATATTTGGACAAATGTTCAATTAGATAAATTAAAAACTTGCATTATGCAAGTTTTTATGATACTATGAATACAGATGAAGAAAACTTCATAAAATAAAAAGGAACACTTAATATTTAGCTGTGTTGAGTGTTACCCTATAATGGTTGGCACCTAATTCATTGCTGAGTTAGGTGCATCTTTTATTTTAGAATTACAAAAAGTAATGCTATAAGTAAAAGGATGATTATAATTAAGAATAAGATTTAAAAATCTTTCTTACTCATATGCATCACCTCCAATCATAAGAATGATGAAGGTAGCACCCAACTTATTAAATGTTCCTAAAACAATTATACCAAACAAATGTTCACGATACAATGTTTATTTTAAACTTTTAATAAAATATATTCTATTATATATAGAACTGATATTTATTAGTTATTTTTTTAGATATAAGTGTTAAAAATAGGCTCTTCTATCATACCAATATGATAATTACACCAAATATGGTGTTTTTTTCTTAAATAAAATGATATAATTAAATATAGAAAAGGAGAAGGTGATTCAATGAAAATATATAATACATTAAATAAAAGAGTAGAGGAACTAATACCAAATGAACCAGGTAAGATAAAAATGTACACATGTGGGCCAACAGTATATCACTATGCACATATTGGAAATCTAAGAACCTATATTTTTGAAGATATATTAGAAAAAGCATTAAAATACATAGGCTATGAAGTAACAAGATGTATGAATATAACAGATGTTGGACACTTAACAAGTGATTCAGACTCTGGTGAAGACAAAATGCTAAAAGGAGCAAGAAGAGAACATAAAACTGTACTTGAAATAGCAGATTATTATACACAAGAATTTAAAAACGATTGTGAAAAATTAAATATTAGATGGCCTGATATTGTATCACCTGCAACACAAAACATAGATGAATACATAAAAATAATAGAAAAACTTTTAGAAAAAGGCTTGGCATATATTTCAGGTGGTAATGTATATTATGATACATCAAAATTAGAAGATTACTATGTATTAACAAATCATAAAGAAGATGAAATGGTTGTAGGAGCAAGAGAAGGTGTAGAACAAGATTTAAGCAAAAAAAATCAAGCGGACTTTGTACTTTGGTTTACAAAATCGAAATTTGAAGATCAAGAATTAAAATGGGAAAGCCCATGGGGATTAGGTTATCCAGGATGGCATATAGAATGTTCAGGAATCGCACTTAAATATCTAGGAGAACATCTAGATATACATTGTGGAGGAGTAGATAATATATTCCCACACCATACAAACGAAATAGCTCAATCAGAAGGGTATCTAGGACATAAATGGTGTAATTACTGGGTTCACGGAGAACATTTAAATGACTTAAACGGTAAAATGTCAAAATCAAAAGGAGAATTCTTAACAGTATCATTGCTAGAAGAAAAAGGATATAGTCCACTTGCTTATAGATATTTATGCTTAAAATCATATTATCATAATGTATTAACGTTCAGTTATGATATATTAGATGGAGCACAAAACGAGTATAATAAACTAAAAAATAAAATAAAAAATATAACTGCTGATAAAGAAGAAATACAAAAAGAAGAAATAGAAAAATATAACAATAAATTTAAAGAATCTCTAGAAAATGATTTAAACACTTCAATGGCATTAACAACACTATATGATGTATTAAAAGATAATATAAACAATAATACAAAATTAGAACTAATTAAAATGTTTGATGAAGTATTATCACTAGATTTATTAAAAGAAGAAAAACAAGAAATAGATTCAGAACTATTAAGTAAAATAAACGAATTAATAGAAAAAAGAAACGAAGCAAAGAAAAATAGAAACTATGAAGAAGCAGACAATATTAGAAATCAATTATTAGAAATGAATATAATAATAAAAGATACAAGAGAAGGAACAGTATTCGAAAAAAAATAACAGATAATCTGTTATTTTTTTATTCTATTTAATAAATCGTTAATACCATAATTATTTGAAGTAGTACCTTCACTAGAACTATTCGAATCATTAGATGGGCGATTCATATTATTTAATAAATCATTAATACCCATATTTTTATTTGTAGGATTACTTTCAGAATTATTTGGTTCATTATTAACATTTTGTTGAGGAGTATTAATATTATTGTTCATACTTTTATTAAGCATATCATTTATTCCAATGCTTTGATTATTAGCCTGATTATTTAAATTAACATTACTTTGATTATTCATGTTAGTACCTACATTAGGATTATTTTGATTAGTTTCAACATTAGGAACAATATCATCTAATTTTTGATATACAGGCTTCATACTAGAACTAACATTATTAGAAGAATTACTAATTGACTGATTTGGTAAATTTATAGAATTTCCAACATTATTAGTAGACTCCCCATTATTATGAGTAATATTTGTATATGCAAGAGCTTTTCTTAAACTTGAAGCACTAGCTAATTTTTCATCTTCTTCTAATTCAATAATCTTCAATAACTCTTCGAAAGTAGTGTATCCAGCCTCAACTTTTTCTAATCCATCTTGTAAAAGAGTAATAACATCTGAATTATAAACTAATTCTCTTAAATCTTCTTTTCGTATATTTTCACTAATAGCATCTTTAATTTCTTGATTAATCAGCAATACTTCATGAATTGCAATTCTTCCACTATAACCATTGCCACATTCTTCGCAACCGTTAGAAGAATAGACCTCATTAACCTCATGTCCTAAAACCTTTTTAAAAATATCATTTTCATATTGAGTAGTAGGGCGTTTAGTACGACAATGTGGACATAACTTACGAGCTAATTTTTGAGAAATAATTCCAGTTAATGCACTTGATAATAAGTATCTTTCAACATCCATATCAAGAAGTCTTTCAATAGTATTTAAAGAGTCATTGGTGTGTACTGTAGATAAAACTAAGTGTCCAGTAATAGAAGCACGAACCGCAATTTTAGCAGTTTCAGTATCACGAATTTCTCCAACCATTATAATATTAGGGTCCTGTCTTAAGATAGATCTTAAAGCAGTAGCGAAATCAAGACCAATTTCACTATTAGTTTGAATTTGATTAATTCCAGTAATATTCATTTCTATTGGGTCTTCAACAGTAATAATATTAGTTTCCTCTCTATTAAGCCTTTGCAAAATAGAGTAAACAGTAGTAGACTTACCACTACCAGTCGCACCAGTAATTAAAATAATACCATTTGGAACATTAATCATCTGAATAACTTTTTTAAGATTAACATCACTAAAGCCTAAAGCTTCAAGTCCTGAATTACTCATACTATAATCTAAAATACGAATAACTATCTTCTCACCTTCGATAGTAGGAATAGAAGAAACACGTAAATCAAGGTCAACGTCTTTAATATTTGCCTTAATCGCACCATCTTGTGGTAAACGAGACTCGGTAATATTCATGCCTGATATAATCTTAATACGTGTAATTAAATTCTTTTTAATAGTATTTGGAACTTCTACATAATCGTGTAATTGTCCATCAACCCTAATTCTAACCTTCATATGATCCTCTAATGGATCAAAATGGATATCACTTGCGCCTCTTTTACTAGAATCAACTAGTATGTCATTTACAGCTTCAACAACAGGCGTTTTTTCAAAATCAATTTGCCTAAGCATTTAATCATCCCCTCTAAAATTCTTCTAAATATTCGACTTTTAGACTAGTATTTAGACTAATAATATTATATAATATAAATATACTAAATACAAGATAAAGGAGCAATTTTATGATAAAAAATAATAAGGGGTTCGTATTAACAGAAGTACTAATACTGTCAACAGTAATCATAGGAGTATTGATTTTTATGTACTCACAATTTAAGAATATTAATAGAAGTTATCAATATAGTTTTAAATATGATACAGTTGAAGGAATGTACTTAGCAAACAACATAGTTAATTATATAAATGACGGTAATTTTGACAAACTAGTAGAACTATTAAACAACGATTCAAAAGGATATATAGATATAACAGAATGCAATATAGAAAACTCAAATTTAATAAGCTATTGTAGTTCATTGTTTCAAAAAACAGGAGTAGAAAAAATAATATTTACACACGAAAATTTATCGAAACTAAGACAAAATATGAATTCACTTGATTCAGATTTTAAAAAATATATAAATCAAATTCAAACAACAAACAATGAAAACGATTATAGAATAATAATTAAATATCAAAACAAGACATTCGCTAGCATGAGATTTAATAAAGGAAATGCATATGTACAAGATGGGCTAATCGCATACTTAGATGGAATAAATAACACTGGAAACGGTCATTCAAATGAAACACAATCTTGGGTCGATTTAAGTGGCAATGGAAACGACGCAACATTATATAATAATCCTGTATGGTCAAACAATTCGCTAACATTTGATGGACTAACTAATTATGCAAGACTAGAAAATACTGCAAATATGGAATTTCCTAATGGAACAACTTGGGAAGTTAGAATAAAGATAGTATCTTTAATGGATTTAAATACAACTAATTCTACCGAATTTTTTGGAAGTTGGGAAGCAAATGGTGGTGGAGGATTTAGTTTTAACACAAACAATAATTTTAAAGTTGGATTATATCTTTCAGATTCGAATAATAATACAGTTGTAAAATCAATTACGAGTGATACACAAAATAATATTAATCAGTATTATACATTAACTGCCGTATATGACAACCAAAAATTAAAAATATATATAAATAGCCTTCTAGCATCAGAAACATCTTATGAAGGAGTATTAAATCCCGCTGTTGTCCCATTTGCAATAGGAGGAAACCCTAATACAACCGGTGTGGATAGATACGCCAACGTAGAATTTCAAAATGTATTAATATATAATAGAGCATTAACAGAAAATGAAGTAAAGAGAAATTACCAAGCAGATTTGGCTAGATATTAGAGGTGAAACATGAAGAATAACAAAGGATTTACATTAATAGAACTACTAGTATCATTTACATTATCAATGATACTAGTAATGATATTATTTCAACTAATAATAAACTTAAAAGAATTATACAAAACCTCTGGAACAACAACAGATATAATAAATAAGCAGAATATTATGACAAACAAAATATATACAGATCTAACAGAAAAAAAACTAATAAACGCATCAACTTGTGGTTTAAACTGTATAGATTTCTCATATTCAACAGGAGAAACAAAAAGATTATCAGCAGACATTGAAAATCAAATATTAAAATATGATGATTATGCAATGAAATTAAATAACGAATATTCATTAGGAGCATTTAATGTAGAAACAACAGGTAACATTTACTCACAAAATCAAAAAGCAATCATAAGCATAAAAATACCAATAATTAATAAATCAAATAATAATGAAAATCTAGAAATTAAAATAATTTATCCATATATAGTAAATGAAATAACTAACTTAACAGTAGAAAAAACATATGTTACAGATGGACTAATTACGTATTTAGATGCAATAAATAACACAGGAAGTGGCCATTCAAACAGCACAACAACATGGAAAGATTTAACAGAAAATTCATACAATGCAACCTTATACAACAATCCAACATGGACAGAAAATTCCATAATATTTAATGGAACAAATAATTACGCATTATTAAATAATACAAAAAACAAATCATATAACCCTGAATTTACAATGGAAATAAGAGTTAAACCAGTATCATTTATAGGTTCACAAACCACAATGGAATTTTTCGGTAATTGGGAAGGAGCAGGAGGAGGATTTTCATATAATAAATCAGGCAAATATATTGCAATGTATTATCTAAACGGATATAAAACTATTACGACAACCAAAACATTCGATATAAATACATACGTCACAATGGCAGTTACATACAATAGTAATCAAACAAAAGTATATATAAATGGAGTCCTATTAGAAACATTGGACTATAATAATATAAATCTTAAAGTATCTCCAGTTGCGTTAGGAATAGGTGGAAATCCTGGACTAAATGGAATGGGAAATTATGCAAACATAGAAGTACAAAATGTATTAATATATGATAGAGCCTTAACAGCAAATGAAGTAATGCAAAACTATCTTACAGATCAAGAAAAATATAAATAGAATTATAAATAATTTAATATATTAATCCAGAAATCAAATAAAAAATAAAATACAATAGAAGAAAAACAACCATGAATAACTCTGGCAACAAAAAATGGAAAATACTTTATCTTAGTATCACTAATAATACTTAAAAGTTGAATATGCACACTAAATCCACCAAATGAAATAAACAACACAGATAGTGTGCCTTTAATTTTTAATGGTATATCAAGCAAACTTACATATTTTAATCCCTGAGTCATCTCAATAATACCATTCAGAATACTTTGATAATAACGAGGCAGATTAACATTATTGTCCACAATAGTAGTAATAACTAAAAATATAGTAACAACGCCAAAAACTAACAATAAAGTATTAATCCCATTTAATAAAGCATTGCTCATAACCTCACCAAAAGATTTATCACTAGAAATTCTCTTTCTATGCATTTCCAAAATAGCCTTTTTAAAAGAAACAGAAAGTTCCACTGAGTCACTAATATAATAATTTCTAAAGAGAAACCCGTTAAAAATATTTCCTAAATAATGACAGATTAAAATTAATAACCCAACATCCTTATTATTTAAAAATAAAATAGAAATCGTACCTAGAATAAATAAAGGATTAGAAAAATGAGTAAAAGTGAGAATCTTTGTTCCCTCATACTCATTAATCAAACCATTTATATATAATTCTCGTACGTATTTAGCATTACTAGGAAAACCACTAACCATACTCATTATAAATACAAATGCACCAACACCTTTAACCTTAAATAATTTACCCATAATAGGCTTAAATAATTCACCAACTAATTCAACAAATCCATAATTAATCAACAATTCAGATAAAACAAAAAAAGGAAATAAAGATGGAAATATATTATTTTTCCATACTCCAAAAGAAAAACTAACAGATTCTAAAATGCTCTCAGAAGTAGTAAGTATTTCAAACATAACAAACAATAAAACACACATAATTAAAATACTAACAATAATTTTTCTCATAAATTTCACCATAATATGATATCATTAAATAGGGAGGATAAATATGTTTACTAAATTATATGAAACAATAAAAAAATATATCAAAAAAGAATATAAATTCATATTAACAATATTAATAGTATTTTTATTAATGACAATAAGATTGCCATATTATATAGATGCACCAGGAGGAATAATAAATATATCAGATAGAATAAAAATAGATAGTAAACAAAAACTAACAGGAACCTTAAACCTCGCATACGTATCAGAAATGGAAGCAACAATACCAACATATATAATATCAAAACTAAATAAAGACTGGGATTTAATAGATAAAAAAGAAATAATTCAAAAAAACGAAACATTAGAAGAAGCAAAATTTAGAGATCAATTAAGCCTAAAAGAAGCAATATGTAACGCAGAGTACATTGGATTAAAAGAAGCAAATGTAGATTTTAATACAACAAACAACAAAACATATGTAACATATATATATGAAAATGCCAAAACAGACGTAAAAATTGGTGATCAAATAATAGAAGTTGATGGAAAAAAAATAAATACAATAAAAGAACTGCAATCGCTAGAAAAACAAGAAGGAAAAACAATAAAAATAAAAGTAATAAATAATAATAAAGAATACACAAGAACTGCAGAATATATAAAAATAGACGACAAAATAGTAATAGGAATAGGACTAGGAGAAACATTTGACATAGAATCTAAATATAAAATAGACATAAACTATAAAGCCAGAGAATCAGGACCATCAGGAGGAATGATGATGGCATTAACAATATATAGCGAAGTAACAGAAACAGATTTAACAAACGGAAAGAAAATAGTTGGTACTGGAACTATAGACTCAAACGGAATAGTTGGAGAAATCGGTGGAGTAAAATATAAATTAATAGGAGCAGTAAAAAACAAAGCAGACATATTTCTAGTGCCTAACGGAGAAAACTATGAAGAAGCAATAAAAATAAAAAAAGAAAAAGGATACAATATAAAAATAATAGGAGTATCTTCGTTAAAAGACGCAATAAATGAATTAAAAACAAATTAATTCATTTTTTTGTTGCCTTAAATTAAGGAACTTTCAAAAAAAACGAGTACTATATTTATAGATGCCTAAAAGAGGAGGAAAAATGAAACAAAAATTATTAAAATATGGAAAAATTATTATACCGATAATTATAGTATTAGTAATAATAATTATGAACTTTTCTAAAACAGAAGAAGAACCAGAAGAAATAATAGAACTTACACAAGAAGTAGAACAAGAAGAACCTAAAAAACAAATAAAAATAGATATAAAAGGAGAAGTAAAAAAACCAGGAGTATATGAATTAAAAGAAAACGATAGAGTAAGTGACGCAATAAAAGCTTCAGGTGGATTAACAGAAAATGCAGATACAGAGTTAATAAACTTAAGCAAAAACCTAAAAGATGAAATGGTAATAATAATATATAATAAAAATAAAATAGAAGAATTAAAACAAGAATTAAAAGAAACAAAAACAGTAATAGAATATATAGAAAAAGAATGCTCCTGTCCAGACACAATTAATGAAGCATGCATAAAAGAAAATATATCAGAAAAACAAACAAATAAAACACAACAGCCATCAAAAAATAATAAAATATCACTTAATACAGGAACACAAGAAGAACTTCTTACATTACCAGGAATAGGAGAATCAAAAGCCCAAGCGATTATAAAATATAGAGAAGAAAATGGAGGATTTAAAACCATAGAAGAGATTAAAAACATAAGTGGTATAGGAGAATCAACATTTGAAAAATTCAAAGACTATATCACTGTATAAAATAGTATTATTATTTTTATTAATAACAATAGGCATCACATATATAAAAATAAAAAATACAAAAGCAAAAAATATAAATAATATAGTTATAGGAACAATATCAAGTATAAAAGAAACAGAAACAAACACACAAATAGAATTAAACGCAAATCAAAAAGTATTAGTAATTTATGATAAAGAACTAAATTTTAAATTAGGCGATAAAATTAAAGTAGAAGGAGAAGTATCAAAACCACAAAACAATACAATTCCAAACATATTTAATTATAAGAAATACTTAAAAAGCAGAAAGATAGATAATATAATAAAAGCTAATAAAATAACATTAATAAAAGAAAATAAAGATATAAAATTCCAAATTAAAAATTTTTTAATAAATCACATAGAAAAATATAAAACATGCAAATATTTAAAAACATTTATATTAGGAGATAACAGTGACATAGAAAAAGATACAATAAATACATACCAGATAAACGGTATAAGCCACTTATTTGCAGTATCAGGAATGCACCTGTCACTATTTGCTACAGTATTATTAGTTATATTAAAAAAAGTAAATGAAAAGATAAAATACTTAATAATAATATTAATATTTATATTTTTTTCATTTTTAACAAATTATTCACCATCAATATTACGAGCATTGATACTATATATATTAGTAACAATTAATAAAGCATTTAAATTAAATATAAAGACAATATATTTATTAATAATTGATTTTATATTACTTTTACTTTATAATCCGTTTTATATATATAACATAGGATTTATATTTAGTTTTACAATAAGTTTTTCATTAATACTAACAACACATATAATTAACAATTACAACAACTACTTTATAAAATTATTTGTAACAAGTCTAATATCATTTATAACAAGCATACCAATACTAATAAATAATTTTCATGAAATAAACCTTTTAACTCCTGTAGCAAATATAGTATTTGTCCCACTTGTATCATTTATTATATTCCCAATGTCTCTCTTAACAATAATTATAAAGCCATTAGACAACATATTTTTATTGCTAACAAATATACTAGAACAAACATCATTAATAGTAACAGAATTTAAATTAAACTTAATATTATCACATATACCATGGTACATAATAATCATTTACTATATAACAATATTCGTTTTCATTAAAGGAATATATAAAAAACAAATAATAAAAATAATACCACTAATAGTATTAATAATTATTCATACAAATATAAAATATTTTAAAAAAAATACAAAAGTTACAACGTTAGATGTAGGACAAGGAGATTCAATTCTAGTAGAATTTAACAAAGAAAATGTATTAATAGATACAGGAGGAATAAGAAATAGTAACTCATCAATAATAAAAAACAAAACAATACCATATTTAAAATCTTTAGGAATCAAAAATATAAATTATTTAATATTGACACATGGAGATTATGATCATATGGGTGAAGCGATTAATTTGGTTAATAATTTCAAAGTAGATAAAGTAATCTTTAATTGTGGACCTTATAATGACTTAGAAAAAGAATTAATCAAAGTATTAGATAAAAAGAGAATAAAATATTATTCCTGTATTAAAGAGTTGAATATCAATAAAAATAAATTACAGTTTTTACAAACCAAAGAATACGATAATGAAAATGATAATAGTAATGTAATAATCACTGAACTTGGTGGTTATAAATTTATGTTTATGGGTGATGCATCAAGTACTACAGAACATGAAATATTAAGTAAATATAATTTACCAGACATAGATGTACTTAAAGTAGGACATCATGGATCTAAGACAAGTAGTTCTATAGAATTTATAGATGAAATAAATCCTAATTATTCGATTATTAGTGTTGGAAAGAATAATAGATATGGTCATCCAAATAAAGAAGTATTAAACAATTTAGAAAAATCAAAAATATATAGAACAGACGAGGATGGAAGCATTATGTTTAAGATTAAAAATAATAAGTTAAGAATTGAAACTTGTAATCCGTAGGAAAAAGTGTACCCAGTGGGTGTAAAATTATGAGAGGAGTAGATATGATAGAAGAAATAGATAAAACATATGAACAAATAGAAAATAAGATATTAAATCATGAAATATATCAAAATGTAAAAGATTATTCAAAAACAAAGGAAAAAATAAAAACATATTTAGAAGTTGGAGAACTGCTTAAAAATGTAGATACTAAATATGGGAAAAACGTAATAAAAGATTATTCTAAAAGATTAACAAAGAAATTTGGTAAAAAATATACACCATCATTATTATATAAAATCAAACAATTTTATAACATAATTGAAAAAGTCCCGACATTGTCGGGAAAATTAACATGGAGTCATTGGTATGAAATGCTATCATTTGATGATATAAATAAAATAGAATATTATGTTAATCAATGTGAAGTTTATAATTTAGATGTTAGAGAATTAAGAAATAAAATAAAATCTAATGAGTACGAAAGATTACCGATAGAAACAAAAAATAAGCTTATAGATAAAGATCGAGTCGAAGTAAAAGATTTAGTGCCAAATCCTATATTAATTAGAAATAAGAATAATATAGAAATAATTAGTGAAAAAGCTTTACATCACCTAATATTGGAGGATATAGAATCATTTATGAAAGCACTTGGTAATTCATTTAGTTTTATAGGTAGTGAATATAAGATAAAAATAGGTGATAGAAATCACTATATTGATTTATTGCTTTTCAATATAAAATACAATTGTTATGTAGTAGTTGAATTAAAAATAACTGAGTTTAAAGCTGAATATATTTCACAAGTACAGAAATATATGAATTATATAGATAAAAATATAAAAGAGATAAATAACAATAATACAATTGGAATATTAATTTGCAAGAGAGAAAACAAATTTGTTATAGAATATTGTTCAGATGAAAGAATTGTTGTTAGAGAATATGAATTAGTGTGATATAATATTAATAGGTGGTAAAATGAAATTATATGTTAATGAAAAACTTCTATCTCTTCATAATAGATTTTATATTAAAGATGAAAATGATTGTGATATCTATGAAATATCAAGTAAAGTTTTTTCAATAGGTGATAAAACTACAATAACAGATATGAACGGCAACAAGATTGTTTATATAGAACAAGAATTACTTCACATTATGCCAAATTATAACATTTACATTAATGATAATTTTTTTTGTAAAATAACAAAAAAATTTCAATTATTTAAAAATGATTATAT
The DNA here is from genome assembly GCA_947168965.1 of uncultured Caryophanales bacterium. Taxonomy (GTDB): domain Bacteria; phylum Bacillota_I; class Bacilli_A; order RF39; family UBA660; genus UBA3631. The sequence goes on along the minus strand of CAMVNW010000001.1, from coordinate 2,365 downwards.
TCTAAGCAATGGATATAAAGTAGCAGGAAATTTTCTAATGCTTGATTTTGCAATATATGATGATGCAAATAATCAAATAGGAAGCATCAAAAGAAAGTTTATTACAATAGGAGATAAATACGAAATAGACATACAAGATATTAATAAAAAAGAAATAGTACTAGCAATCATTGCGGCTATATCAAACGATATAAACAGAAATCAAAATTATACAAATAATTCAAATTAAAAATCACAATAATGTGATTTTTTTAGTAACATAATAAAACTATTTGAATAAAATAAAATGAATAATAAATAAAAAACTACGTATATTAATACTAGATCAAATTATTTTTTAATTTGGTAACGCTATCGCTTTAGCGTTTATATATAGATGAGGAACTAATTGTTCCTCTTTTTAATACCATATATTTCATCTTTTGTATCAAAAAACAAGTGGGAATGAATCGGATTATAAGTTAAATATGTAAAAATCAAATAACAAAAAACAATAAGACAAATCCATGCAAAATTATAATCATAATCTCTTGATTTTAAAATAAAATAACTAATAACATAAACAATAGAAAAAGTTAAAATCATGACTCCTATAGAAATAAACATAGATTCACCAATACTATAATAAAGCGGTAAAAAAATTATTAAATAAATAATAACACTCAAGAAAGAACAAATAAAAATATTCATTAAAAAATTATTATAGCCTATATTATATTTTTTATTTAAAAAGTAATCTATTATTCCATAAAAAGCAATAGAACTAAATAATAATTTCATATGTTCCCAAACGCTCTCATTAACAGGGAAAAATATAGAAAAAATAAAATTAGGAAAAATCTGATAAGCAAAATGAAAAAGAAAAGCTAAAACAATAGTTCCAATTAAAGCAATATATCTTGATTTTTTTAAACTCATAAAAAACTCCTTTCAACAAATAATAAATATGGTGATAAAATGAATATAAGATTTGGATATGCATGTATTACAAAAACATTAAATATAACATCCTCACATACAATAACATATAAGAATTATCAAAAACTATCAGAAGAGGAACAATATAAAAAACTAACAATTTTAATAACACAAAACTTAGACAATCTAGAACAAATATTAATATATAATATAAAAAATAATATTCATTTTTATAGAATGTCATCCAACATAATACCACTTGCTACACACGAATTAGTAAACTATGATGCACTAAACATATTTAAAGAAAAACTAGAACATATAGGGAAAATAATAAATGATAACAACTTAAGAGTAGACATACATTTAGATCAATACTGTGTATTAAATAGTACAAATAAAAATGTAGTAAACTCTACTATTAATATAATCAAATTCTATAAAAATATGTTAAAACAAATGAATATAAACACTAATATGATAATGCATATAGGAAGCAGCACATTCGGAAAACAAAACAGTATAAAAAGATTCATAAATAATTTTAAATTACTTGATGAAGAAGAAAAAAACTTAATAATACTAGAAAATGATGATAAAGTTTTTAATATAAAAGATACACTTGAAATATGTAAGATATTAAAAATACCAATGGTACTAGACTATCACCACCATAAATGTAATAATGATAATTTAAATTTAAATAAATATATAATAGAAATATTTAAGACATGGAATAATAATACCCCAAAAATACATTTATCATCCCCAAAAAACAAAAAAGAATACAGAAGTCATCATGATTATATAAATATAGAAGATTTCATAGAATTTAACGCAATAGTAAAAAAACTAAAAAAAGATTTTGATATAATGATAGAGGCAAAAGAAAAAGATATAGCGCTTTTTAAATTAATAAGAGAATTAAAATATAGAGGATATAAATTTATAGACGAAACAACACTAGAACAGTAAAATTTGACAAATAATTAAAAAAATAGTATATTATACGAAAAAAAAGAGGGGATTTTATGGAAAACAAGAAAATGAGATGCCATTTCATTACATATGATGAATTTGAACAATCAAATATAAAAGGAGATTATTTTAATAATAGCGTAAAAATAATATCAAACGGATATGAAACATATTGTTGTTCAGAAACAATTATATGTAGTTTAGCTCATCATTTAAATGATCAAACCTTAAGAGTAGCAGATAAAAAAATGAGAAATAATGGTGAAATGTTAGAATATACATTTACAAGTGATAAAAATAATACAGATATAATAGTAAATATACCAACAAGATTAAGACACGATAAATTCGCATTTATAGAAAATGATATTAAGCAATTAGACAAATTAATGATAAAAGCAAATAAAGTAAATACAAAAAGAAAAATAAAAACTACACTACAAACCGCAGCTGCAGCCGCAACACTTTT